>JBIKRY010000445.1:0-2681 GCA_044348925.1 Bernardetiaceae bacterium | reverse complement strand
TGCCTGCCGAAAAAGCATTGGCTGCTTCTCTCAATTTGCCTGCTGTCGAATTGCTAAATTTACTAACTGTAGATAGTTTGATTGTGCGGTTACAAAAAGCAGATTTTGAGTGGATAGGCAAACGAAACAAAAACTTGGGTTTGTCTTTAGCTTTGGGAGGTTGTGGGGTAAATTTGGCGGAAATGGCAGGTTTGTATGCAAGTTTTGCAAATGCTGGGAAATACAAATCCTTGAATTACATTACCCCAGCCCCTCCCTCCCTTTCTGGGAGGAGATTGTATGGCATCAAAGATGCCAAAACTCCCCTCCCAGAAGGGGCTGGGGTACTTTCTCCTGCTGCAAATTATATGCTTACCGAAATTTTGACAAAAGTAGAAAGACCTGCCGAATTGCCAAATAGCTATGAAAACAACCCTTATCTGCCCAAAATAGCATGGAAAACAGGCACTTCCTACGGTAGGCGTGATGCGTGGAGTATTGGTTTTAACAAAAAATATACGATTGCGGTTTGGGTAGGAAATTTTAATGGCGAAGGAAGACCAGAACTTACAGGGTCAGCTATTGCAACGCCATTGCTATTCAAATTATTTAATAACTTGGATTATAATGGAGGTTATCAATGGTTTGATATGCCAAAAAGTTTAGATTTTCGTTTAGTGTGTGAGCAAAGTGGAAAAGTACCTAATGAATTTTGCGAACATTTAACGTCTGATGCCTATCTGCCAAGTATTTCGAGTGCCAAAAAATGTGAACATTTGAAATATGTGTTTGTGTCGGCAGACGAAAAACTAAGTTATTGCAGTAAATGTTTGCCCGAAAATCACTATAAACAAAAATTATATCCAAATTATCCTCCCGAAATGCTGGCATATTACGACCAAAACCAAGTTACCTATTCCAAAATTCCAATACATAACCCTACTTGTACGCAAATTTTTGATGGAACTGCACCTAAAATTATTTCACCTGCCAACGATAGAGAATATTTGACCGACAACGAACAGGTAGAATTACTATTGCAAGCACAAGCTGCGAATGATGTAAAAAAAATTTATTGGTATATCAATGATAAATTTTATAAAGAGGCTGTGCCTTCGAGTCGTACTTTTTTTAAGCCCGACAGAGGTAGAATAAAAATTTCGTGTAGTGATGACAAAGGTAGAAATGCAGATGTTTGGGTGTGGGTAAGGTAATAGAAATTTGAAAATAATTTAATAATTAAGTAATTACAAAAGATGTTATTAATAGTTGTAGCATATACTTTAGTCTGTGCCTGTAACATTTTGATTATCAATTATTTACAAGCACAGACTAAAGTCTATGCTACAGACCTTGATAATGTCTAACTTGAAAATAGATTCTTTCCAAAAACACAAAATATGTTAATGTCTAAAATTTTTAGTTATATTCTTTTAGTTTTGCAAAAAAAATATACCTAAAACTTACTTACGTATGAATATCTCTAAAAATTTCGTTCTATTATGTAGTTTCTTTGTCCTCCATTTTTATTTTAATTTTGCTGCCACTGCCCAAGAATGGCAATGGGCAAAGGGATTGTATAGGTTGCAAAAATACAAAGGTCCCAGCTTATACCCAATACAAGAACCTCCCACAAAAATGGTAACAGACAAAAATGGCAACGTATATGTAAATATCATGGTTAGCGATACCATAGAAATCGGAGGACAAAAAATAAATACTGCTACCAAGACTACTTCTTTTATTGTCAAATACAATACAGATGGTAGTGTGGCGTGGAAAAGTGAAATAGTCCCAGTAGGAACAAATAGTGGTATTAATACCTATAATATACATTGTGATTCAGAAAGTAATATTTATATTGTTGGAGTTGCTTATAAAGGTTGTAGTTTTGGAACTATCAGCTTACAAACAGATAACAGTATTGGCTTTGTAGCTAAATATAATAGGAATGGCATCTGCGAATGGGCAAAGGCTGTACCTAATGGTCTGTATTTTTCTGGTGTAGATAGAGAAGATAATATAGTGCTTATTACTGAAACTAATAAATCATTTAGTTTGGATTCAATAAGCTACACAATTCCTGCACAAAATCCAGAATATACCACGCTTATAGCAAAACTTACAAAAGAAGGCAGAGCTTTATGGATAAAAAAAATAGCTAATGCAGTGGTAGATAACAATCCACGAGGTTATTTTCAACATATTAATATAGCTTTTGATAATTTTAACAATATTATATGTTATCTTACTATGTATGGAAAAACTACTGTATTAGATGAAATTGTTACTCCTACTGGAATTTCCGATGATATTGTTGTTGTGAAAATGGATAAAAATGTGAATAAAATATGGATAAAAAAAATGAATAATCCATATATAGAGCAAGCATTTGTGCTAAATACCGACTCACAAAACAATATTTACCTAACAGGAGCAGGCGAAAGTAATCTAAATACAGTAGTATCTCCTAAATATGTTTTTAAATTATTACCAACAGGAACTATTGCATGGCATAAGGAACTACCCAAATTTTTTAATAACTATTGGGATTTCAAAATAAATTTCAAAGGCAAACTTTATTTAGCTTTTTTTTATTACAACTTTGACAATAAAAGTACAATCAATTTAGACAACTTCATAGTACCCACTCCCTCTCAATATACACCGATTCTTGCACAAATGAATAGCAACGGACAGTA
>JBIKRY010000143.1:0-11510 GCA_044348925.1 Bernardetiaceae bacterium | reverse complement strand
AACGCATCATTCCTTTGGCACAAATGCCCATTTTTGATACGCCACCAAAAGAACTTTCAGAGGCTGACAAGCAAGTAATGAAAGATTTTTACAAAACCCATCACATTACAGGCGTAGAAATTAACACAGAAAAAGATGTTTTAGACCGCAGCCACGCAGTTTTGGGCAGAGCAGATTTATACACGAGAAGAACTCACAAATGAAGATATACAAGCCATAAACAAATGGCAACAGGAATACGAAAATTTTTGGACGAAACACGAAAATATTTTGTATTTGCAAACCTATCAATTTCCTGAATTTGGGAAAAGTATAGACAAATTTGATACGGTTGTAACTGCCTTGATAGAATTGATAGAAAAATATCGTGATTACACCCAATTACACACAAAAATCTTGATTGCTGCATTGCTTTGGCAAGAACGACAAAAGCAAACCGAATATTTATTGGTGGGCAAAGAAAGAGAAGTAGCTGAAAAATGGTTGTTACAAGAATTTGTAGCACCTGAACAAGCACCTTGTTTGCCTTCGACTTTGATGGCGGAGTTTATTTGCGAAAGTAAGAAAAATGCTGAAAACTTGATGACTGAGGTTTTTATGAGCTACAGCAGCAAAGACAAGGCATTGCAAAATAAAATTTATGTTTCGCTATCCAAAAAATTAGTTACGACTTGGTATTACACACAAGATATTAGCAAAACCGAAGATGCCGAACAGGCAACTTGGCGAGGGTTGGAACAGGCGGATAATTTTGTGTTTTTGGTTTCTAATTATTCTTTGCAATCTGAATTTTGTTTGAAAGAACTAAATTATGCCTTTGATTTGCAAAAAAAAATTATTCCTTTATTAGTAGAAAAACTAAATGCGGACAATATTGCCAAACTAAAAACTCTCACAAAACTGAATAGTTTGCAATTTGTTGATTTTACGAATAACACCGAAGAGGCTCATTATCAATCGGATATCAACGAAATACTGAAAGAACTGAACAAAGAAAAACGGTATCACGAACAGCACAAAGTATTTTTGGTGCAAGGTTTAAAATGGGAAAAGCAACAACGCAACGCAAGTATTTTGTTGCGTGGCTCGAATTTGGAAAATGCAAAAACGTGGCTCAATACCGCAAAAACACGCACAGATTATAAACCAACCAAACTACACGAGGAATTTATTGGCGAAAGTTTGGCAAAAATTGGGCAATTGGGCAGCGAAGTTTTTATTTCGTACAGCCGAAATGATGCAGATTTTGCCCGAAAATTGAATAACGAATTGCAACTTTACGGTAAAACTACGTGGTTTGACCAAGAAAGTATATCGAGTGGGGCAGATTTTCAACAAGAAATTTACAAAGGCATTGCCGAATCGGACAATTTTGTGTTTTTAATTTCGCCCAAGTCTGTAAACTCACCGTATTGCGAAGATGAAGTAAATTTTGCAGCTACACAAGGCAAAAGATTTATTACGTTGTTAGTGGAAAGTTTGGACACAGAAAGCCACGAAAAATTTAACAGCCTAAAAGCCCTAAGCCAAGTGCAATGGATAGACTGCACCCAAAAAGATTTCTATTCAGTTTTTATGCAACTCATTCGCCAAATAGACACCGACAGAGATTACGTGGAACAACATACCAAATGGCAGAAAAAAGCTACGGAGGCAAAAACAACCCCACCCCCTGCCCCTCCCCTATTGGGAGGGGTGCAGATGACATCTTCGATGTCAAAAACTCCCCTCCCAATAGGGGAGGGGCAGGGGGTGGGGTTCAAGTCCGAACTCCTTTTACGTGGCAGTGAACTCATTTTAGCACAGGCTTGGCTCGCAGACGCAGAGAAAAACAAGAAAAACCCAAAAGCTACGGACATTCAAAAAGCATTGATTGAGGCAAGTGATAATGCCCGAAAACAAGAAGAAGACGAGCTAAAAGCTACTAATAGAAAACTGAAAAACCGTTTTAGAATTGCGGTGGCAGCAGCTATTGTGGCAGGCGTGTTGTTTTTGCTTTCTCTTGTGGCAGGTGCATATATTGCGGTGCTTTCTATTGAAAATGAGAGAATATTACAAAAAGCTAATGTTACACTAAAAAAATATTATGAAACGCAAATAGCTGATAGTGAAAATATTAGGAATATTTTGCGAGTCGATAAAAACGAAAAAGGTGTGCAAATAGAAACCGCAAAAATTGATAGTATCAAGAACTTAATCAAAGGATTACAAGTAAAATAAATTTGGCTTTAGCCAAACCGTATATTCGCCTTCAGTGCGGGGCTGCCTAAGTGAATGTCATCGGCACGTCAAAGGTGCTTACTTAGATTTATTCATTGATTAAACATTCGCCTAAAGGTAAATATACGGGCATTCGCCTGAAGGTGAATATACGGGCATTCGCCTAAAGGCGAATATACGGTTTTGCCTGAAGCCAAAAAAAACATAAAAACCAACTAAAAATATGAAAAATATCCTAACTATTTTCTTGTGCTTACTACTGGCAACTGCCACCCAAGCCCAAAACACACCAACCAAAGCACAATGCCCCGAATACTACGAGGCATATATGCAACAGGCTGCGGCTGCCTTTGCAAAAGGTGATTTTACGACTGCCATAGACAAATATAGCTCTGCTTTGGCTATTTGTCCGCAAAACGTGGCTATTGTAAAACCTAAAATGATAGAGGTGTTTAACAGAATAAACCAACTAAAACAACAAGCAGAAAAAGAAAAAAGCAGAAAAAGAAAAGGCTAAAAAAGCCCAATACAAAAATAAAAAAGAAGGTGGCAAAACAGGCAAAGAAATATTTTTAGGAGATTTGCGAGCCGTAGCATCATTCGCCTGAAGGCAAATATACGGGCAGATGTGGAAAAAATGATAAGGTTTTTGGAGAAGTAGCCGTATATTCGCATTTATGCGAATACCGTATATTCGCCTTCAGGCGAATGTTTAAGTAAGCACCTTTGACGTGCCGATGACATTCGCCTGAAGGCGAATATACGGTTTTTTATTTCATAGACTTTCTAAGTTCTTGTAGTTGTGCAAGAGTTAAACCTATATCTTCTGCAATTTCTGAAATTGGTAAATTACGATTTAATAATTTTTTCGCAAATTCAATTTTTAATTCATCTCTCGTTTCTTGTACTGCTATCTCTACCGCCTCATCAACGGCAGTTTTTACCACATTTTTCATATCCAAATAATACAACAAACTCCGTTCATAAATGCTGCGTTGTTCGTAAGTCATTGCTGCAAGTTCAGTCGTATGAAAGGCTTTTTGAAAAATAGGCTCATTCAAAATGGCAGGAATGTGGTCAAAGTTGCCTAAGTTTTTAAGAAAATAACACCATTTGTCAAAATGACTTACTAATTCGTTTTCTTTCTTGATAAACAAAGGCATTTGCAGAAACTTAAAATGAAGTTTATCATAAAACAATTCTCCATCTTGGTCTTTCAAAGCTACTTCTCTAAAAAACTTCTGTTTATCGGTTTCCTCATCATAAATAAAGTCCAAAATAGCCACAAAATAAACAGGTTGCAGTTTAAAATCCCAGTCATCACCTTTAATGGCTTGTTCTTTAATCGGAAATTCGGGGTGCCGACCAATAGAATAAAATAAACTTCTATCTTTAAAATAGTGCATTTTCGCCTTTTGCATTTCTACAATAAATCTTTCACCACTTACAGCAGTACAGTAGATGTCAAATATTGCCTTCCTATCCGCAGGTAAGTCGGGTAGATGTTCCGTATTGCGAAAACTCAAATCAGCTATTTGGTGCAGATTTGGCAGTAATTGATTGAGAAAATCTATCAATAAATCTTTGTTGGCTTCCTCGCCAAAAAGTTTTTTAAAGCCAAAATCAGTGTAAGGGTTGAGGTATTTTGCCATAGAAAATGTAGTTTTATACACAAAGATACCAAAAAATAAGGACTTATAAAACAGGCAAAAAAATATTTTTAGGAGATTTGCGAGCAGAGGCAAAGATAATTATTTTTAAACTATCCAATCACTTTCTCAAGAGGTCTGCGATAAAATATAGTTTATGACAATAATTTTACTAACTCAGCACCGAAAACCTTATGAAAAAAAATAGTATATTTGTATTTTAACAAAAAGTTGATTTTTATTCCTAATTTTATGCTATTACAAAGTTTAGATATTCCTGCCGATTTGCGACTACTCCAAGCTACACAATTACCACAAGTTTGTGAGGAATTACGACATTTTATTATCGAACAAGTAGCAATATATGGTGGACACTTAGGGGCAAGTTTGGGCGTAGTCGAACTTACAGTGGCATTACATTATGTATTCAATACACCTGATGATAAACTGATTTGGGACGTTGGACATCAAGCATACGGACATAAAATATTAACAGGAAGACGAGATATTTTTCCTACCAACCGCAAATTAAATGGTATTTCTGGTTTTCCAAAACGTAGTGAAAGTCAATATGATGCTTTTGGTGTAGGACATTCCTCTACGTCTATTTCTGCTGCTTTGGGCATGGCAATGGCAGCACAACTTTCCCAAAACTTGGATAGACAACATATTGCCGTTATTGGTGATGGGGCAATGACTGCGGGAATGGCATACGAAGGCATTAACCACGCAGGAGGATTAGTAAATTCGCCTAATTTGTTAATTATTTTAAATGACAATGGTATGTCGATTGACAAAAATGTAGGGGCATTACATAATTATTTTAGCAAAACTTTCCAAACTATTCCAAAAAATATTTCTAACACAAACACACAGAATATAAAAAATAGTTTTTGTGAAATATTCAATTTGGAATTTATTGGCTCGGTAGATGGACATAATATTGAAAATTTGTTAGAAATATTACATCTTGCAAAAAATCAAAAAGGTGTACGGCTAATACATTGCCAAACCACCAAAGGCAAAGGCTATACAGTAGCAGAATCTGACCAAATAACTTGGCATGCCCCAGGATTGTTTGACAAAGTTACAGGAAAAATACATAAAAAAGTAACAACAGAGCCACAATCCCCAAAATATCAAGATGTTTTTGGGCATAGCTTAGTAGAATTAGCAAAAATCAATGAAAAAATTATTGGTATTACTCCTGCTATGCTTTCTGGCTCGTCTATGCAAATAATGGCGGAGCATTTTCCTACAAGAACTTTTGATGTTGGCATTGCAGAACAGCATGCAGTTACACTTGCTGCGGGTTTTGCTTGTGAAAATTTTGTTCCTTTTTGTAATATTTATGCTACTTTCTTACAACGTGCCTACGACCAAGTTATTCATGATGTGTGCCTACAAAATTTGAAAGTAGTGTTTTGTTTAGACAGAGCAGGGTTGGTTGGTGCAGATGGTGCAACGCATCATGGGGTATTTGATATTGCTTTTTTACGTTGTATTCCTAATATTATTGTAGCTGCTCCAATGAACGAAATAGAGTTGCGAAATATGCTTTATACTGCACAATTACCGCAAACACAAACCGCCATTGCTATTCGATATCCACGTGGGCAAGGCGTAACTCCTAATTGGAAACAAGAATTTTTGGCTATCGAAATAGGCAAAGGGCGTTGTATCGCAGCAGGCAAAGACACAAAAATAGCTATTCTTTCGTTTGGGCATATTGGCAATAAAGTCGTAAATGCTTGTACAAAATTGGCAACCGAAAATATTTTTCCTGCCCATTATGATATGCGTTTTGCAAAACCATTAGACTCCGAAATACTAAAAAATTTAGAAGATTATACCATTATTACCATAGAAGATGCTTGCAAAATAGGCGGATTTGGCTCGGCAGTTGTAGAGTTTTTTGCAGAAAAAAATAGTAAAAATAAAATAATTTGCTTAGGAATAGAAGATACTTTTGTCGAACACGCAGAACCCGAAGAATTATATACAATTACAAATTTAAGCGTAGAAAATATAATCAAAATAGTAAAACAAGAGTTTCAAGAGTTTCAAAATTATTAAAACAAAACTTTCCAAGTCTTAAGGCTTGGAAAGTTTTGTTTAATAATTTGGCAACAGAAAATTTGCAGTAATACAAAATTATTCTACAGTAACTTCAAAAGAGGTTTTATTTGGTATTGCTTTTTGAATACTTACTGTTAAAATACCACTTTCATATTTTGCACTCACTTGTTTTTCGTCTGCATTATCAGGCAGAATAAAACTGCGTTGGAAAGAGCCATATCGAAATTCGCGATGATTAAATTTTGGGGCATTGTCGCTAACTTCGTTTTTTTCTACTGCCACCGTCAAGTGCCTTTTACTGTCTATAGTAATTTTAAAATCTTCTTTGCTAAAACTTGGTGCAGCTATTTCGATATGATAAGCTGTTTCTGTTTCCAAAATATTTGCACTTGGTTTTGTGTGTGTGCGAGCAGTTTGTGCATTTGCCCAAGTAGGTTGCCCGTAAGCAGTACCATAACAATTATAATTTTTCATATTCTTAAGTTAGTTTTACGTTTTTGTTTTACAAGTAATCTATAAACAAGTCTTATACCAAGCCTAAAAAAATATTTTTTAATGACTTTTTGTCATTTTTTAGAAACAAATCATTAATTATTATAGACAAAATGTCTTATTTTTAAATTTTTTAGTTTTTTAAAGTTATTTTATGTCATACTATTGGAAATTGTATGTAAAGCCATTTCCAATCTTTGCGTATAATTTCCAGCAATTTCGACAAAATTTCTATTTCTACTATACAAATAATTTTTAAACAAAAGGTGCATTTCCGTTCTATTCGTTGGGCTATCCCGCAGACCGTCAGCCACCCAAGGTATATCGGGTTTTAGTAATAAATATAAGTCATAGCTATTTTCACTAACTAAATTATCTAAAATTTGGGGAGTTTTTTGGAAATAATATTTGCTATAAATCCAATTTGTTTCGATATTGGTATCATAGATTTGTAATTTTTGGGGACTGTTGGTAAAAAAAAGTTGAAAACTTGCCTCTAAAGCAGCTTGTCCGATTGACATTGGTAAAATATCGTCATAAATAGATATAATTCCATTTCTATTTGCTTCCAAGTTTCTGCGTTGCAAATATTCTCTTACATATTCGGGACATACAGGCACTGCAAAGTGTTTTGCAATTTGCAAAGCCAGCGTGGTTTTGCCACAAGATTCTGCACCAAAAAGCACTATTTTCATAAAATATAATTAGATATAGGTAAATAAATATACTTAATTTAGAAGTAGAATAATTATTTTTGTTAAATTATGTGTAAATTAGAAAAAAAAATATACATTTGTCTTATTTTATTAACCACTATTTTCTTTCTCAAACAATCAGCAAATTAACTTAAATTTCACAAACAACATGAAAAAAATCACCTTTATTTTGGTAGCCACAGTTGCAATTTGGCTTACTTCTTTTACCAATGCTAATTTAAAGACGAATAAGATTCGTACAGTAGTAATAGATGCAGGACACGGTGGCAAAGACCCAGGTTGTTTGGGTAAACATTGCATAGAAAAAGATGTTGCCTTGGATATTGCCTACGGTTTTGGTGCTAATATCAAAGTATATATGAAAGATGTACAAGTAATATATACGCGAAGTAAAGACGAATTTATAGAATTGCGAGAACGGGCAAGGCTTGCAAACCATGAGCAAAGTGATTTTTTTATTTCGATTCATGCCAATGCCTCAAACTCCCCAGATATGCATGGCACAGAAACCTATATTATGGGTTTGGCATCGAGTGAGGAAAATTTGGCAGTTGCTTTTCGCGAAAATTCTGCTATTTTAGAAGAAGCCGACTATTTGCAACATTATAATGGATTTGACCCAAAAAACCCTGCTTCACATATTTTAATGATGAATTATCAAAATACCTATCATTATAATAGTCTTAGAATGGCAGAAAAAATAGAAACCTATTTCCAGAAAAAACTTTTACGTATGAGTAGAGGTGTCAAACAAGCTAATTTTTTGGTTCTACACGAAGTAGCTATGCCAAGTGTTTTGGTAGAAGTTGGATTTTTGACCAACTCTAATGAAGAATCTTTTTTGAAGGGTGGCAAAGGAAAAGCACATATTTCTGACCAACTATACAAAGCCTTCAGAGATTACAAAATTGAATTTGAACGGTAAGTAATAACTAAGAAATAAGATGTATGAAATATAATTTAGTGATTATCAAATAGTTACATTTAGTAAAACAGTGATTTACTCATTTTTTACTAAGCTATTTCCTATAATTTTAAAGCCTTTGTTTCAAAGGCTTTTTTTGTTTTATAACTCCCTTTTATAGATTAGATTTTTTTTAGTAAACTAATTTTTTTTGAAAAACCAATTAATGTTCTGTATATTTGCCCTATAAATCAAGAAACCTTTAACCGACAAACAAAGTGTTCAAAAAAATATTAATCGCAAATCGTGGCGAAATTGCTTTACGTATTATACGTACTTGCAAGGAAATGGGCATAAAAACCGTTGCTGTATATTCTAAAGCCGATAAAGATAGTTTGCATGTCCGTTTTGCAGACGAAGCAGTTTGTATAGGTCCCGCACCAAGCAAAGAATCTTACCTCAATATTCAACGTCTGATAGCAGCAGCCGAAATTACCAATGCAGATGCCATTCACCCTGGTTATGGATTTTTGTCTGAAAATGCAGCATTTTCGCAAGTTTGTCAAGACTATAATATCAAATTTATTGGTGCAAGTCCCGAAATGATAAATTCTATGGGGGACAAAGCTTCTGCAAAAGATACCATGAAACGTGCAGGCGTGCCAACTATTCCTGGTTCTGATGGTCTTTTGAATAGTTTGGAAGAGGGAAAAAGCATTGCCAAACAAGTAGGTTATCCTGTTATTATCAAAGCTACAGCAGGTGGCGGTGGCAAAGGTATGCGTATTATTTATGATGACGCAGGTTTTGAAAAAGCATGGGACGATGCAAAAAGAGAATCTATGGCATCTTTTGGCAATGATGGAATGTATTTGGAAAAATTTGTCGAAGAACCACGCCACGTAGAAATTCAAATTATTGGCGACCAACATGGCAAAGTATGCCATTTGTCCGAAAGAGATTGTTCTATTCAACGCAGACACCAAAAATTGGTAGAAGAAACCCCTTCGCCTATTGTAACTCAAGAATTGCGAGATAAAATGGGAAAAGCTGCTATTTTGGGGGCTTCGTCTATAGGGTATGAAGGTGCAGGAACTATAGAGTTTTTGGTAGATAAATATGGGCAGTTTTACTTTATGGAAATGAATACTCGTATTCAAGTAGAACACCCAATTACTGAAGAAGTTACAGATTTTGACCTTATCAAAGAACAAATAAAGGTAGCAGCAGGTATCGAAATCTCAGGACGTAACTATTACCCACAATTACATGCCATGGAATGTCGCATCAATGCCGAAGATGTAGGCAAAGATTTTAGACCTTCACCAGGCAAAATTACCAATTTGCACCTCCCTGGTGGGCGTGGAGTACGGGTAGATTCGCATATCTACGCAGGTTATACCATTCCACCAAATTACGATTCTATGATTGCAAAACTAATTGTATCAGGACAAACACGCGAAGAAGTAATTGTAAGAATGAAAAGGGCTTTGCAAGAATTTGTTATAGAAGGTATCAAAACTACCATTCCATTCCATATCAGATTGATGGATGACCCAAATTTTAGAGCAGGTAATTTTACTACCAAATTTTTGGATAGTTTTGATATGACAGGTTTGTAATAGAGTTGGTAAGAATTCCACAAAGTTTTGGCTGTCTTACAACGGATTTTAGAGGAGGGTTTGGTAAAGAAAAAGTAGGTTTTTTGTAGTTTTTATGGTACTGTTAAGAGAAAGAACACAACATAAACAACTAAAAAATTTCTACTTTTTCACTATATTTGTAGAAATTCTAATGCAACAAAATTATGGCATACAATAAATTTAAAAAATTAGAACAACTCCGAAAATCTTTTGGAATTACCGATATACAAACTACTTGGTTACCGCAACAGTTATCCAATTTTTTAGTTAGCCAACATTTGCTTGATGATTTACATGCAGCAAAAGAAGAAACTTTAGGTACAGAAAAAGCAAAATCAGAATATATTATTACACCAATACTTAAAGAACTTAGGAAACATAACAAACAAAACTTTAAATCTTTTTCGGGCTATGAGTTCAACGTAGATAAAAAACAAGGCTTAAATGGATTTTGTGATTTTATTCTCTCTCTCGATTCGCAGAAATCTGAAATTACTGCCCCTGTTTTCTGCTTAGTAGAGGCAAAAAATGCAGAAATAGATAGAGGTTATGCACAATGTGGAGCAGAAATGTATGCAGCTCAAATTTTTAATGAGCAAGAGGGTTTGCCAAATAAAATAATTTATGGTTGTGTTACCAATGCTTTTTCTTGGTGCTTTCTGAAATTGGAAGGCAAAAATCTTTATATTGACACAGATTATGTTCCCTTAAGTTTTGGAGAGCCGCATAAAGTGTTGGCAGTCTTGCAATGGATTTTAGAGGTGAGTTTGGCAATGAGAAAGTAGGTTTTTTGGGCTAATGCGTAATCAATCGTATAACTACATAGCTTACATTAGACCTGCAATATTCGTTAAGTGGCTTTTTATACAATTTTATAGTGCAATATGCACGAAATATTTATAGAAAATTTCTTGCCCTCATCTTTTAAGTTCCGTAGGAACGAAATCATAAGCATATTTCGTTCCTACGGAACTTAAAGTTTAAACATATTCCTATATTTCTATAAATATTTCGTGCATATAGCACTATAAAAATGAATGAATATGGTAAGTCTATTTATAATTACTAATTTAATGCAAAAAATCAACCCTATTTTATTATTATTCCTTAAGGCTTTGGCTTTATATCTTGTTTGGTATTTGGTTTATGAACTTTTTTTGGCAAAAGATGGCACATTAGATACCTTTCTCAATCAGACTATTATTACAAGTAGCGTAGAATTACTAAAATTATTAGGCTATACTTCCTATGCCAATCAACATATTGTTTGTATAGATACTAGAAATATGGTTTCGGTTGGTGCACCTTGCAATGGATTGGTTTTATATGCACTTTTTACAGGTTTTTTGTTGGTAATGCCTGGCAAATTAAAAGATAAACTGTGGTTTTCGGTAGTCGGAATGTCTTTGTTGTACATGGTCAATGTGTTGCGAGTGGTTGCTTTGGCTTTGAATATGTGGTACAGTCCGCAAACTTTTGACTTTAATCACCGATACGTCTATCAATTACTTGTGTATGTAATCATATTTTTACTTTGGAAAACGTGGGTAAAAAGATTTTCTGGTTTGGAATTACAAAGTAATAAGCAATGACTTTGCCTCCAAAGTAAGAATAAATTTCTACTATAATATAGATTATTAAATTATGTAGCATAGACTTTAGTCGGGGACGCCTAGTCCAATGCTGTTCGGCTAAGAAAATAAAAATATAAAATTTATAATTAATTGATTATCAGATAATTATAAATTTTTTAAGTGCCGTTAGGCACGAAATATTTATAGTAAAAATAGCACCAACTTCCTCCAAG
>JBIKRY010000415.1:0-3155 GCA_044348925.1 Bernardetiaceae bacterium | reverse complement strand
CCCAGAATTTCCTGCACACATTGCAAAAGATGGCGAGGAATTTAAACTTGGCAATGTTATTATCAAGGCGTTGCACACCCCAGGGCATACAATGGAGTCGACTTGCTATTTGTTGAAAGATGAAAATGGCAAAGATTTCGCAATTTTTACAGGGGATACTTTGTTTATTGGAGATGTGGGAAGACCAGATTTGGCGGTAAAATCTCATCTCACAAAAGAGGATTTAGCAGCCCATTTATACAATTCTTTGCATAACAAAATTATGCCTTTGGCAGATGACGTAATTGTATATCCTGCACACGGTGCGGGTTCTGCGTGTGGAAAAAACATGAGCAAAGAAACTTTTGATACTTTAGGACATCAAAAACAAGTGAATTATGCCTTAAAAGCTGCAACAAAAGAACAATTTATCAAAGAAGTTACCGAAGGTTTGTTGCCTCCTCCGTTTTATTTTCCTAAAAATGTAATGCTGAACAAACAAGGTTATGAAACTTTGGAAACGGTAATGAAACGTGGTTTGCACGAATTTACAGCAGCCGAATTTGAAGTGGCAGCCGAAGAAACTCACGCAATTATC
Organism: Bernardetiaceae bacterium; assembly: GCA_044348925.1. Lineage (GTDB taxonomy): Bacteria > Bacteroidota > Bacteroidia > Cytophagales > Thermoflexibacteraceae > JAAFKA01. Next base: position 2,578 of record JBIKRY010000415.1, on the reverse strand, counting down.
ATAGACACACGCCAAGCCCAAACTTTCAAAGATGGTTTTGTGCCTCGTTCTATCAATATTGGTTTGAAAGGAGATTTTGCTCCTTGGGTTGGCACATTGATAACAGATATTAAACAGCCTATTTTGTTGGTTTGTGATGAAGGAACAGAGCAAGAAGTAATTACAAGACTTTCAAGAGTTGGTTATGACAATACATTAGGTTATTTGAAAGGTGGTTTTGAAACGTGGAAACAGTCGGGAAAAGATTTTGATACTGTAGTTTCTATCAGTGCCGAAGAATTTGCTAAAACCTTAGAAACCAAGAAATTAGCTATTGTAGATGTTCGCAAACCTACGGAATTTGAAGCCGAACATGTGGCGTATGCCGAAAGTGCACCTTTGCAATATTTGAATGATTATATGGCGGAATTTAGCGGAGATGAAACAAAATATGTGCATTGTGCAGGTGGTTATAGGTCAATGATTGCAGTTTCAATACTCAAAGCAAGAGGAATCCATAATTTGGTGGAAATTGCAGGTGGTTTTTCTGCCATCAGCAAAACCAATGCACCAAAAACAAGTTTTGTGTGTCCAAGTAGCTTAAAATAAACTATTAGTACGTTGGCAATGGTCGAAGACCTTGACAATCGTACTTGATACCACTTTTATACGTTTGTCAAGGTCTTCGACCATTGCCAACGTATAAAAGCACCATTACCAACATAAAAATAACCCAAAAAAACTATGCAAAAATTCTTAAAAAACAACCTCATTACAATTATTGGAATAGTTGTAGGAATGGTAGCAGGATATTTTTATTGGCAGCAAATTGGTTGTGCTTCAGGCACTTGTGCCATTACTTCCAACCCTATAAATTCAACAGCTTACGGGGCTTTGATGGGAGGATTGTTATTTAATATGTTTCAAAAAGAGAAAATAAATACAAAAATTAGTTAAAAAATATTTCATAACTTTTATATTAACCAGCTATGCTAAATTTCATAAAAAATATGTTCGGAACAGATAAAACCGACTACAAAAGTTTGGTAAGTCAAGGGGCAATTATCCTTGATGTTCGCAGTGTTGGCGAATTTAATAGTGGACATATCGCAGGTGCTATTAATATGCCTGTGGATACTTTACAGAAAAATCTTGGCAAATTGAAAGATAAAGATAAAGTAATTATTACTTGTTGTGCGTCTGGTATGCGAAGTGGTGCAGCCAAAAGCCTTTTAGAAAGCAATGGTTATACAAATGTGCATAATGGCGGCGGCTGGACAAGTTTACAAGCAAAACTTTAATTTATAATACGTTGGCAATGGTCTTTTTAGACCTTGCCAATCGTATATTCTCTTAAACAAGGGACTATTTAAACATTGAAATAATAAGTAATAAATATAAATTAGTTTGGATTATTTTTATTTATAGGTTATTGATAATCAAATACTTACATAATTTAAAACCTACAAATACTTACAATGTTTAAAATCTGGAAAATGAAATAATTAAAAATCCCAAAACCTTATGTTAGAATTTATCAAACAGCCTTGGCATTGGTCAGTGGCAGGACTTGTTATTGGTTTAACTGTACCAATTTTGCTATTATTAGGCAATAAAAAGTTCGGAATCTCCTCTTCCTTACGCCATGTATGTGCAATGTGTGTGCCTGCGGGAATCCCGTTTTTTCAATACGATTGGAAAAAAGAAATGTGGAATTTATTTTTTGTGGCAGGAGTTATTATAGGTGCTTTTATTGCCGAAAATTTCTTAGAAAATACGCAAGTTATAGCCATTACAGAAACTACCAAACAAACTTTAATAGCGTATGGAGTTACAGATTTTTCGAGTCTGATGCCCGCAGATATTTTTGGTTGGCAAAATATATTTACCTTCAAAGGCTTTATTTTCTTTGTTTTAGGTGGATTTTTGGTAGGTTTTGGAACTCGTTATGCAGGTGGTTGCACATCAGGACACGCAATTATGGGCTTATCAAATTTGCAACTTCCCTCATTAATTGCAACCATTTCTTTTATGCTTGGCGGTTTTTTTAGTGCAAATATTTTATTGCCTTTTATTTTCAAATATTTGTAGCATAGACTTTAGTCTGTGTTTTTACTTCTTGATAATCAATAAGTTACAAGCACAGACTAAAGTCTATGCTACAAATCTTAATAATCTTATATGAACAACATTAAATACTTAATTGTAGGCATTTTCTTTGGAATTGCCTTTGTAAAAGCCGAAATCATTAGTTGGTTTCGTATTCAAGAGATGTTTCAACTCACATCTTTCCACATGTATGGAGTTATTGGAACTGCGGTTTTGGTGGGCATGATTTCTATTTTTTTGATTAAAAAGCTGAATATCAAGACTTTAACAGGTGAAACTGTTACGATTGAAGATAAAAAATTTGACAAAGGTCAAATTATTGGTGGCTTGCTTTTTGGGATTGGTTGGGCAATTACAGGTGCTTGTCCAGGTCCTTTGTTTGCACAAATTGGTGGCGGATTTAGCGTCATTGCTATCACTTTGCTATCGGCTGTTGCAGGAACTTGGGTGTATGGAAAATTTGCAGACAAATTACCACATTAAGATTTCA
>JBIKRY010000142.1:0-11596 GCA_044348925.1 Bernardetiaceae bacterium | reverse complement strand
AGAACAAGTTTTTTAACTTTTTTATGAATCTTGTTTTGTGCAATTTTAAATATAGGAAATTGCCCCACTATTTGCAGTAGAAATAAACAAGTGATAAAAAATAGAAAAAATTTGCGAAACAACACAGTAGTTTATTTATGTAGTATATTTTACTAAAATTTGTAGCACAGACTAAAGTCTATGCTACAAATTTCATAGACTTTATTATCTTATCTTAAGTGTTGCAATACAAAAAATAGCTAATAAAATACCAATAATCCAAAATCTTGTTACAATTTTAGGTTCTGGTATTTGCTTTTTTTGGTAATGGTGGTGCAATGGCGACATCAAAAAAATTCGTCTTCCTTCGCCATATTTTCGTTTGGTATATTTGAAATAGGCTACTTGTAGCATTACCGACAAATTTTCTATCAAAAATACGCCACACAACACAGGCAACATCAGTTCTTTGCGAACAATAATAGCCAAAACAGCAATAATAGCACCCAAAGTCAAACTGCCCGTATCTCCCATAAATACTTGTGCAGGATAGGAATTATACCACAAAAACCCAATACAAGCACCCACAAATGCCGTACAAAATACCACCAATTCACCTGTATGTGGAATAAACATAATATTCAAATACTTGGCAAATATAGCATTTCCAGATACATAAGCAAATATAGCTAATACAATACCAATAATTGCAGAAATTCCTGCTGCCAAACCATCTATGCCATCTGTAATATTTGCTCCATTGGAAACAGCAGTAATAATAAAAATAACCAGAGGAATATAAATTAGCCACGCATATTCAGCTCCTACAAATGGCAAAAAATCTACATAATCAAATTCATTGCCTTTGATAAACGGAATAGTAGTAATGGTAGATTTTACATCTTGGTATTGTTGCAAACGCAATGCTTCACTAATATTAGACGCATTTACAGTGCCTGCAAAATGACGCACCAAAACTTTGTCATGAAAATATAAGGTACAGCCAATCACTAAACCCAAAGTAACTTGCCCTATAATTTTGAAACGACCTTGCAAACCTTCTTTGTTTTTGCGAAACACCTTGATATAATCATCTATAAAACCTATAGCACCTGCCCAAATCGTGGTAATCAACAACAAAACAATATAAATATTAAAAACTCGAGCAAAAAGTAAGGTAGGAATCAAAATAGCACTAATCATGATGACACCTCCCATAGTTGGCGTACCTTTTTTTGCCATTTGCCCCGCCAAACCTAAATCTCTGATGGTTTCGCCAATTTGTTGTTTTTGTAAAAAATCTATGATTTTCCGCCCAAAAATCATTGCAATCAATAACGAAAGCAAGGCAGACATCATAGCACGAAACGAAATATATTGAAAAAGACCTGCTCCTACAAGGTCAAATTGCTGGTCTAAATATTGAAAAAGATAGTAAAGCACAAAAATATAGGTTTTAAGAAAGGCAAAAATAAGTATTTTTGGGAAATATCACATATAGATAACTTTTTTTATTGCTTTTTCCGCATCAAAATTATTTTGTACGATAAGTTGCGTAGTAATACGGAACTTATCGTATGTAATCTGCAATGAATCCAAGCTACAGCATAAAAATACGATTTTTTATGATAAAAAATAATTTATTCGCTAATAGCGAATATTCGCTAAATATTTTTGACTTGTAAAAAAATAAGTAAAAAAAATAAAAAAAGTTTTTAAAAGTAGTTTTAAGGCATTTAAAATAAATTTTCTTGTACTTTTTATCGTTTTTAAATTTGGCTAAGTTTTTTAATAATTTGCGAATAATTTAAAAATAGCGAATATTCGCAAAAATATTGTAACTAATTTCTATAAAAAACTATCTTAAAAACACATAAGTACTTGTTAATCAAATACTTACTAAAATTTTGGCTTATTTGGCTTTGTGTAGTTTGTTTAGTAATGGCTTGGAAATAAAAATTAGTATGCTTGCATAGTAATTGTACTTTTTTTTCTGCTATTTTTTCCCAGCTATTGCAAAGTATAGCAAAAACAAAAAGATTTGTGTTTTTATAATTGCTTAGTTGCTTACACAAATACATTAATTCAAACCCATCTGTTACCTTTGTATTGTCAAGAGAGCAAAATACAAAAAGTAAAACAAACTTATAACAAAGTCCCCTTGACATTTTTAATCTCTGTTTAACTATTTATCTCACATTATATATTAAAAAAATGGAAACTGTAAACAATGAAACTGTAGATAATACTACAACACAACAAGCAGAAAATACAGCAAACGAAACTGTAAATAATGCTAACGAAACTGCACAAACTGCAGCAGAAACAGCTAAAGTAGTATTTGATTTGTGGGTTGCAACACAACAAAAAATTGTTGCAAATTGGGTGGAATCTACTCGTAAGTTTCAAGAAGCAATCCGTCAAGGAGATGTATTGAGCAAAGGTTCTGAATTATATAAAGAGTGGTTTGAAAATCAAAAACAAATTATTTCGGAACTAACTACGCAAGTTGGTACAGAAGCAAAAGTACATTTGCCAGAATTTTTGTCTAATTTGTCTGCACAGCAACAAGAAATGACTGCAAAATGGATGGAAATGGTAAACACAGCAGTAAAAGAAAAAGTAGGTTCAGCAGGTCATGTATGGTCAGAAACCAAACGTGCTTATGATAATTTGAGTGGTAATTTTGGTGAAAATATAACTAAAATGATGCCTTGGTTAAATGGTACGATTGACAATTTTAAGGCTTTTATGCCAGGTAATCTTAACAAAGATACTTTGGTTAATATGATGGCAAACACAAAAGCATATATGTCGATGATGGAAATGTGGCAACCATTCTACAAAATGGTAACAGAAAACCGTTTGAATGCAGATGAATTTACTAATGCTTACAATTTGCAAAAATACCAAGAAGTAGTAAACTCTATGTTTAATTTTGTAAATCCTGATTTGACAAAAACATATTTTGACCAAATTCAAAGCTATTTTGCAAATTATAGCAATGCTTTCAAAAACGTATCTAATTATCCAATGAAAGATATGTTTGAGTTTTTTACCAAAATGAGTCCTACTTCGTTTGATTTTAGCTCGGTTGGTCAGTTTCAACAACAAGCTACCGAACAGTTGAAAAAAATCTACGAACCATATTCTAAAATCATTGCTCCAAACAAATCTAAAGAAGTATTGGAAGTAATGGCAAAAGTACAAGAGAATTTGGTACAATATCAAGTGAAAGCAGCAGAAATGCAACATTTGGTAAACACGATTGCACAACAAGCTATGCAAAAAACTGCAACAGATTTGTTTGCATTAGCTAAAGAAGGTCAAAGTGTAGAAAGTTACAATAAATTTTATACGCATTGGTTAGGTGTGTTGGAAGTGAAAATGTTGGAATTATTTAATAGCGAAGGATTTGCAAAATTACAAGGCGAATTATTAGCATTGAGCCTTGATATTAAAGCATCGTTAGAGAAAAATTTGGAATTGGCTTTGTCGCCTCTGCCTGTAGTGCCTCGTTCAGAAGTAGATGAGTTGGTAAAACAAATCCACGATTTGAAAGCAAAAGTAAAAGCATTAGAAAAAGCAGTGGTGCAAGTAAACGTAAGCCACACAGAAGCAGAAGAAGATACAACTGTAGAAGTGGAAAACAAAGAAGAAAGAAAAGCTAAAAAAGTAGCTACAAAATAATAGGATAGCAATTTGTGTATATCTACACAAATACTATTTTGACGATAAGAAATACAATTTGATTGTGTTTTGGTTAATGGTTAATTGACAAGCAAAAATGGCGTTTACTTTGTGAACGTCATTTTTTTTGTTTTAGAAAATCTATCTGCAAATACATTCCAAAAACACTGCTATTGCAAGCAAATGCAAAGCAAGCCCACAAAATAATTTTTCCTCCCCTATTGTTTTTTCCTAATAAAAAGGTAACTTTTGCAAAAAATTAGTGCTAAAAAACAAAAATAATGCAAATTACAAAAACTACTATTGCAAAATCTCTACATAAAGCATACCAAAAACAAAACGTAGATAAAAATAAATTTGATGCTTTTAGAGATAACTTAGCTTTGCTATTTTCTAAAATTAACGAAAAAGAAAGTGAAAAATATCTAAAAAATGGCAAAACTCTATAAAATATTTTCTCCCGAATATCTACTAAAAAAACCATTTGTAAATGACAGCAATCATTTGAACAAAGAATTTTATGCTGAATTGTTACACATTATAGGTTTAGAAGATACAAAAAATGCGATTCAGAGAAAGGAAATAGGTAAACGTGATGCGGGTTCTTTGTTAGAAAATACACTTAACAAATTGATAATCAATTACAAAACAAATAAAAATGATGAAAATAGCAAATTAACTATTCAGCAATTTGGGCAGAATGAAGACGAACAATTCTTTAGCATAGCTGTCGAACTCTGTATTACTTGGCTCAATAGGTTATTATTTTTGAAGTTATTAGAGGGACAACTTGTGCGTTATCATCGAGGAAATACAGCCTATAAATTTCTAAATCCTAATAGTATTCAAGATTTTGATGATGTAGAGGAATTATTTTTTGAGGTGCTTGCACTACCAACTGCACAACGCAACGAACAAGTTAAGCATAAATTTGGCTTGCATATTCCCTATTTGAATAGTTCTTTGTTCGAAATCACGACTTTAGAACACGAAACCTTACATATTGCCAACCTCAAAAACAGGCTCGAAATTAGCATTTATGACAAAACTGTGCTTAAAAATTCTTTGGGAAAAAAGATTACAGGCACAAAGAAAACTTTGCAATATTTATTAGAATTTCTTGATGCCTATAATTTTGGCGTTGATAATTTGACAAATGAAACAATCCATCAGCAAACACAAGAGCAAAATAAAACACTCATCAGTGCTTCGGTTTTGGGACTAATTTTTGAAAAAATTAACGGTTATAAAGATGGTTCTTTTTTTACGCCAAGTTTTATTACCATGTATATGTGTCGGGAGGCAATTCGCAAGGCGGTGGTTCAAAAGTTTAATGAAAATGGCTTTATTTGTCAAGATTTTGAGGAATTAAAAGATATTTTAAATTACAAAAATAAAGAAAAAGCAAACGAAATTATTAACACTGTTAAAATTTGCGACCCTGCGGTAGGTTCTGGGCATTTTTTGGTTTCTGCCCTTAATGAATTGATAGTAATAAAAAGTGAGTTAAATATTTTGTGCTATCTCGATGGAAGTCGGATACAAGATTATAAAATTAGTGTTGAAAATGATGAATTGCTGGTTGTTCACGAAGAAACAGACGAGATTTTTGTTTACTGTCTTAGCGAAAAAAATACGCAAATTCCAAGTAAACAGAAACTTCAAGAGGCTTTGTTTCACGCTAAACAAACCTTAATAGAAAATTGTCTTTTTGGTGTGGATATAAACCCAAAATCTACCCTAATTTGTCGTTTGCGTTTGTGGATAGAATTGCTAAAAAATGCGTATTACAAAGCAAATCCAAGTGATAAATTGCAAAATCTGGAATTACAAACTTTACCAAATATTGATATTAATATCAAAACAGGAAATTCCTTATTAAGTCGTTTTGACTTGCAAGAAGATTTGAGTGAGGTTTTTAAAGAGCAAAAATTTAGTTTGCAAACGTATAAAAATGCAGTAGAAACCTACAAAAAAACGTCATCACCCATAGCAAAAATAGAATTATTAAGTTTTATCAAAAGTATTAAAGAACAATTTAGAATTGCAGTTCGCAAAAAAGATAAACGCCGTTTGGAAATTTCTAAACTAAAAGGAGATTTATTATTGTTAGAAAATAATATCGATATTTTTGGTGAAAAACGAAGGAGTGAAGACGAAAAACAAACCTTGCAAGTATCCATACAGTCAAAAATAGCGGAAATTGAGCAAGAAATAGCAAATATCGAACAAAATAGCAGTTATCAAAATGCTTTTGAATGGCGTTTTGAGTTTCCCGAAATCTTAAATATTCAAGGAGAATTTGAGGGTTTTGATTTGGTCATTGGCAATCCGCCTTACTTGCAGGTGCGTGAATTGCCGATAGAGATGCAGGAAAGTTTGAAAATGATGACTACATATTACGAAACTGCACAAGGCGGAAGACTTAATTTATTTCAGTTTTTTGTACCTCTTTGTGATGCAATTTTGAAACCCAAAGGAAACTTATCCTTGATTTATCAAAACTCATTTTTAGCAGAAAATACGACTACAAACTTGCGGAAATTTATTTTAAATCATCACCAAATTATCCGTATCGACTCTTTTCCTGAAAGGGATAATGTAAGGAAAAGAGTTTTTGAAGATGTTAAAATGAGTGTTTGTATTACACATTCGCAAAAAAACACATGGAAAGAAAAAGAAGATAAAGAAACAGCAAATTATGAATTTCCTTTGCGAATTTGGGAGGAAAAAACTATGCAAAATGGCACACAAATTACTTATTCGAGAGATGAAATTAAGACATGGTTTCCTAATGATTGGTTAATTCCTTCTATTGCAACCAATGATAAAATCTTATTGGAAAAAATGTTGAAAGTAAGCAATAAAATTGCTTTTCAGGTTCATTCTGGAGAATTGGATATGGCAAAAACAACTCCTTTTTTTACACAAGATACAAATTTTCCACTTGTTATTAAGGGTTCACAAGTGCAACGATATTATACTACTTTTGATATTTCGCAGGGTACAGTTGCGTATTTAGACGAAAAAAAGTTTTTTGCACACAACGCATATTCGGATAAAATGACGGGAAGAATAACAGACTGTGAAACAGAACGTATTGTTATTCAACGGATTACAGGAGTAGATTCTGCCATTAGATTAGTAATGACTTTAGTGCAGCCAAAATGTTACTGTGCTAATTCTGTAAATTATATCAAGGCAAGTCCGCAAGTTTTGCGTTATTTATTAGCTATTTTAAATTCGAAATTGATAAATAAATTTTACAAAATGTTAAGCACCAATACTAATATTACTGCGTATGAACTCGAAAAAATTCCCATTCCAAACCTAAACCCAACCGAACAACAGCCTTTTATTGATTTGGTAGATGCAATTTTGCAGACAAAAAAAGAAGACGAAAACGCAGATACAACCGTTTTAGAACAAGAAATAGATAGGCTTGTCGAAAATTTGTATGGAGTCTAAATAATCTAAGTTGTGTAGTTGTAACCCCGCTAAAGCATACGATACAACATGAATAATATTTTTTGTAAAAGCATGTATGATTTGATAGGTTATAGTCCAAAAATAGTTACTTTTGCAGAAAATAACCCTACAAAAATAATAAAATGGCAAAAGGTGCAATTTCCCAATTTATAGAGAGAAATTATCTCCACTTCAATGCAGCAGCTTTGGTAGATGCAGCAAAGGCGTATGAAGTGCAATTAGAAACAGGTCATAAAATGTTTATGACTTTAGCAGGTGCAATGAGTACTGCGGAACTTGGTATTTCGTTGGCGGAGATGATTCGTCAAGGCAAAGTCCACGCAATTACTTGCACAGGTGCTAATTTGGAAGAAGACATTTTCAATTTGGTTGCCCATGATTTTTACAAACGTATTCCTCGATACAGAGATTTGACTCCTACCGAAGAATGGGATTTGATGGAAAATGGCTTTAACCGAGTAACAGACACTTGTATTCCAGAAGGCGAGGCTATTCGCCGTATCGAAAAACATATTTTTGAACTTTGGAAAAAAGCACAAGACAAAGGCGAAAGATATTTGCCACACGAATATTTTTACCAATTAATTGCAAGTGGTATTTTGGAACAATATTACCAAATAGACCCTAAAAACTCTTGGATGTTGGCAGCTTACGAAAAAAACTTGCCTATTTTTGTACCAGGTTGGGAAGATTCTACTTTAGGAAATATTTTTGCGTCTTATTGTGTAACAGGCGAATTGCAACCATCTACCATGAAATCAGGTATTGAGTATATGACAAGCCTATCTCATTGGTATTTGGCAAATCATGGTGGCAAAGGTATTGGATTTTTCCAAATCGGTGGCGGTATTGCAGGAGATTTTCCTATTTGCGTCGTGCCAATGTTGAAACAAGATTTGGAAAAAGACGAAGTACCATTTTGGTCATATTTCTGTCAAATTTCAGATTCAACCACAAGTTATGGCTCGTATTCAGGGGCAGTGCCAAATGAAAAAATATCTTGGGGCAAATTGAATATTACTTCCCCATCTTTTGTTATAGAATCTGATGCAACGATAGTTGCACCTTTGATTTTTGCGTATATTTTGGGACAATAACAAATATCAATTAGATTTGTTAATCTAAGTTTTGTAGAATGTACCGCACTCTAAAGGGTGCAGTACAATTTACAAAACTTCCATTATTTACTTAAAATAATTTCTACCCTGCGATTAAATATCCTTGTTTTTTCGTTTTTGTTATCTGCAATAGGTTTTGTACCTCCAAAACCGACAGTCGTAATTCTTTCTGCTTTTATTTTTTTCTCTACCAAATAATTTTTAACAGCCATACTACGTTCTTCAGATAAACGTAAATTAGCAACAGGATTGCCAATATTGTCTGTATGCCCTGCTATTTGTAGTTTATAGCTTGGATTTTCTTGTAATATTTTGATTAATTTGTCTAATTCTGTTAAGGAATTGCTGGTAAGAATAGCTTTACTTTGTTCAAAAGCAACATTTAATTTTATGTTTACATTGATTAAATTGTCTGTAATTTTAGTAATTTCTGCTAAACTTATCACTTTATTAGTTGTAGTTAAGATTGGCTCTGCAACAAGTGGCTCTTTAATTTGTGTAATTACTTGTGCTTTTTCTGTTCCTACCTTAAAAAGCCCTTTGCCTTCTGTGCCTACCCAAATTTGCCCCTGCATATCTGCTACCACATCTAAAGCTGCATCACTACTAAAACCCTGTTCTTTGCCATAAATATCCCATTTTTCATTATAAAAACAAGCTATTTTACTTGCAGCCAACCAGCATCTTCCCTCTTTATCAAAAGCTATTTCTTTGATTCTGTCTTTGGAGATTTCGGGTGCTAAAGTTTGTTTTTCCCAATTATCAAACTTGGCATATTTCCAAAATTCTGTACTTTCATTCGTTAGCATTGTAACCCAAAGAGAACCATCATATTCTGCAATAGCATTAATCTGCCCTTTTAGGCTTTCTAATTTCCACTTTTTTTCACCTTTTGCCAAATAAAACAAGCCTTTTTCTGTGCCTACCCACACACCATCATGTTTATCGACAAATAAAGCAAAAATACGATTACTACTCAAATTAGAATTTTCTATGGTATAAATAGTTCTTTCGCCATTTTTATCTTGTTTTACAACCGCATGTTCATACAAAGCAAGCCAAATACTTTGCTCACTATCCAATGCCAAGCCACTAACCACAAAATCACCAACATCTTTAAAATTATAACTTTTCCATTCTTTATTAGGCGACAGGCAATATACTTCTGCGTTATACGTACCTACCCATTTGTTGTTTAATTCATCAATAAAAACTATATTACTCGTCATTTTTTTTACATTGGTTGGGAATTGCGTTTCCAAATTATCCCCGACCAAACTATATAAACCATTTTCGGTTGCTATCCATTTGGTATCTTGAAAATCTATTGCAACACAATTTACAACTCTTATTGGCAATTTTTTGTATTCATGCACATGGTAATCCTGCGAAAATAATGGGTTAGAAAAAAATAATAAGCCTGCACTCAACACAGGCAATAGAGTGTAGTATGGGATTTTCATAAATTAATAAGATGTAGTTTTATTATTTGGTTTAGCGTTGCAAATATTTAGCCAAAGATAAAAAGCCAAAAATTATTTATACAGGGTCTACATCTATTGCTATTTCTATTTGTCTGTATGCCTTATCTTTAGCTAATAATTCGACTTCTGCCAATAGCATTTTTTTAACTTCTTTACTATTTATTTTATCTCTTTCTAATTTTATAAATATTTCTTTCAAATATTTATTTCGTAATCTATCAATAATAGGAGATTCGGGTCCTAAAATGCGTTGAGAGCCAAATTTTTGTTTCAAAATAGTAGCTAATTTATCGGCAGTAATAGCCACCGTTTCGGGTTCTTCGTGTTTTAAGGTAAAACGAATCATACGACTATAAGGCGGATAAAAATACATTTCTCTCTCTTTGATTTCGGTTTCGTAAAAGTCAATAAAATTGCCATCTATAATTTTCTTAAGCAATGGGTGCGTAGGATTTGCAGTTTGAATAAGCACCAAGCCTTTTTTTGCACGTCTTCCTGCCCGTCCTGCCACTTGCGTTATCAACTGAAAAGTTCTTTCATGAGAACGAAAATCGGGAAAATGCAACATTCTATCCACATCAAACACCCCCACCAAACTCACATGGTCAAAATCCAACCCTTTTGTAACCATTTGTGTTCCTACCAAAATATCTACATTTTGGGCTGCAAAATCTTGAATAATGTTTTGGTAACTCATTTTAGACCTTGTGGTATCCAAATCCATACGTTGTATGCGTGCTTGTGGCATAATAATTCGCAAATTTTCCTCTATTTTTTCTGTTCCAAATCCAACTGTTTTTATTTTGGTAGAGCCACAAGTGCCACAACTTTTGGGAGGTTCTATTTTGTAACCGCAATAATGGCAAGTCAATTCGTGTTTTGCCAAATGATACGTTAAACTTACCGAACAGTTTTGGCATTTTGGAATCATTCCACATTCATCACAAGTCAAATGTGGTGCATAACCTCGCCTATTTTGAAACAAAATTACTTGTTCTTTTTGGCTAAGTTTGCTTTCTATTTCGTCTAATAATGCCTTTGAAAAATCATTTTTCATGATTTTTGCCTGTTTTTCTATTTTTGTATCTACTAATCTAATTTCGGGGAGTTGTGCATTTCCGTAGCGTTGTTCGGCTTTTACTAAAGCATATTTTTTGTGTAATGCTTGGTAATAACTTTCTAAAGATGGCGTTGCAGAGCCAAGCATTACCTTACATTTGTGCAAACCCGAAGCCACTAAAGCCAAATCTCTGGCGTTATAACGTGGGGCAGGGTCATATTGTTTGTAGGACGGGTCGTGTTCTTCATCTACAATAATTAGCCCTAAGTTGTTGAAAGGCAAGAAGATAGATGACCTTACGCCAACCACCAACGGAAATTTTCCACCCAAAACTCCTTTCCAAACTTCGACTCTTTCATTGTCCGAAAATTTGGAATGATAAACTCCCATTTTGTAACCAAATACTTTTTTTAGTCTTGCAACAATTTGCGTAGTCAATGCTATTTCGGGCAACAAAAACAAAACTTGCGAGCCACTATCCAATACTTTTTGAATGATAGAAATATAAATTTCTGTTTTGCCACTTCCTGTTACGCCATGCAACAGCACCGTATCTTTGGTTTGGTAATGTTGTAATATTTCTTGTTCTTTTTCGGCTTGGTAATCTGTTAGGGTAATTTCGGCTAATTTTTCTTCGTCTATTTCAGAAAAACGGGAAACTATTTCTTCAAACTCCTCAAAAATTTCATTTTTTAGCAAAGTTTGTAAAGAAGATGCAGAAATACCATTTTGTAGCAGTATGTTTTTGGCAACGCCTAAGTGGTTTTTTTCATATA
>JBIKRY010000414.1:0-3177 GCA_044348925.1 Bernardetiaceae bacterium | reverse complement strand
CCTGAAGAACGGACACAAGCCAAAAACAAAGAGGCTGCAAAAATTGTATTGGCAAAAACCGAGCAGTATGCAAGAGAAGAAGGAAGAATAGAAGGGAAAATTGAAGGGGAACTTGAGGGCAAAATAAAAATAGCTACCAATGCTATCAAAAAAGGTTTTGACAATGAAACTATCGCAGAATTAACAGATTTGACTATTGAACAAATAGAGCAACTTCGCAAAAAACTACTACTTTAATCATTTAGTTATTGCTAAATTAGAAATTTTAAAAACTTGTGAGTAGCCGATAAACGCCAAAGCGTAGTTACATTCCTTCATAAAGCAATTTAGACAATAAAAATTAAGTTGGATACTACAAAATTAATTCTATTTTTGTGGCTAACTTTATTGAAAAAATATCGTTTAAGCTAACATAGAAACTATCTTAAATACTATAGCCATGAAAAAATTTATTTATTTATCTACCTTTGTTGCCTTGTTACAGACACAGACCTATGCACAAGATAAAAGCCAAGACAAAACGCAAGATACTAACGTAAAAAATAGCAAAGCTACTACCAATATTAGCAATGACCCACAAAATACAAATGAAAAATATTTCGATATTGCAAAGAACCTCGATATTTTTGCAACATTATTCAAAGAAGTAAATATGTATTATGTAGATGAAATTACACCCAGCGAAGTAATGGAACAAGGCATCTACTCCATGCTCAATAATTTAGACCCCTATACCGTTTATTATCCCGAAGACAAAATAGAAGATTATCGAACACTAACTACAGGACAATATGGTGGTATTGGTGTAAGTGTAATTACAAGAAATGGAAAATCTATTGTTACGATGCCTTTCGAAGGCTATGCAGCACAAAAAGCAGGTATGCAAATAGGTGATGAAATAATCAAAATAGACGGTATAGATGTACGAGGCAAATCTCAAGCAGAATTGGGACAGGTAATGAAAGGACAAGCTGATACCGAAGTAAGTATTACCGTAAAAAGATTTGGTATTGCAGAAGGTATTACCCTAAAAATGAAAAGGGAAAAAATAAAAATAGACAATGTTACGTATTCGGGAATGGTTACAGAAGATATTGGACTGATTCGTTTGACAGATTTTACCAATAATGCAAGCAAAGAAGTAAAAGATGCTTTGCTTAGTTTGAAAGAAAAAGGAGCAAAAAAAATTATTTTAGATTTGCGTGGAAACCCAGGTGGTCTGTTGAGTGAAGCTATTAATATTTCTAATATTTTTGTGCCAAAAGGCGTAGAAATAGTAAGTACAAAAGGTAAAGTAAAAGAATGGAATAAAAAATATATGGCACTAAATCAGGCTGTAGATGAGCAAATTCCTATGGCAGTGCTTACAAGTAGCACAAGTGCCTCGGCAGCCGAAATTGTTTCAGGTGTGATACAAGATTACGACAGAGGCGTACTTATTGGGCAGAATACCTACGGCAAAGGACTTGTACAAGCCACCCGTTCTCTTTCCTACAATGCAAAACTCAAAGTTACTGTAGCCAAATATTACATTCCAAGTGGCAGATGTATTCAAGCAATAGACTACACACATCGCAACGCAGACGGTAGCGTAGGCAAGGTAGCAGACTCCTTGCGTGTAGCTTTCAAAACCAAAAACGGCAGAATGGTATATGATGGTGGAGGCGTAAAACCAGATATAGAAGTTTCCAAAGACAAAAATATTCCTATTTTAATTAGCTTAGAATCCAAAGGTTTATTATTTGAATATGCAAATGAATATCGAGTAAAGTTTAAGCAAATTGCAAATCCAAAAGAATTCAAATTAACTGATGATGAATACAAAGATTTTGTAAAATGGTTGGATAAAAAAGAGTACGATTATGTTACAAAAGTCGAAAAAACAATTTCAGAACTCGAAAAAACTGCCAAAGACGAAAAATATTATGACGACATTAAATCGCAAATAGAAAGTCTAAAAGCAAAATTATACCACAATAAAGAATCTGATTTGCAAAAATTTAAAGTCGAAATCAAAGAACTTTTGGAACACGAAATTGTTGCACATTATTACTTAGAAAAAGGAAAAATAGAAGCTGGTTTTGATACAGATGCAGATATTTTAGAAGCTGTAAAAGTATTGAATGATAAAGCAAAATTGGATAAAATTTTAGCAGGTAAATAACAGGTAAATCATTTTTTTTCTACTTTACCTATTATTTTTGGCTTAATTCTCAACTATTTACTTGCTTTAGCGTTAAAATATATACAAACCAACAAATTTATATTTATGGAAACTACTTTTTTTACGATTTTTCAACATCCTATATCCAATGTATTACTAATGGTTGCAATGATTGGTGGCTTGGTGGTAGAGTTGCAAGTACCAGGGAAAATACTACCTTTGATTATTTCTCTCGTTGTTGCTATTTGTTATTTCGTGCCTTATTATAGTTTAGGAACTGTCCAAACTTGGGAATTATTTATATTTGTGTTAGGGTTTATTCTTTTGCTATTAGAAATTTTTGTAATACCAGGGTTTGGAGTGGTTGGAATTAGTGGTTTTATTGCAGTTTTTGCTTCCTTAGCATTAGTAACTTTAAAAAATCATTACTTAGATTTTAGCGAAGTTACAGATGTGCAAATATTTAAAGCTGTAGCAACCACCTTAGTCGGTGCTGTTTGTAGTATTGTATTTTTGGCAACAATGGCATATTTTGTTACCAATTCCAATGTATTTAATCGTGTTGCTTTGCAAAGTTCTTTGAGCAAAGAAAACGGCTATCATATTGAAAATCAAGGCTTAACAAATTTAATTGGCGAAAAAGGTGTTGTCTATCACAAATTAAGACCTATTGGAAAAATTATGATACACAATGCTATTTATGAAGCAACCTCTAAAAATAAGTTTTTTGAGCAAGGACATACAGTAGAAGTTATTGCAGTACATGGAAATATCTTAGTAGTTGCTTAGTGATATTTTAAGGTTTACAGTATTTTATCTGTACTTTAAAATTATTGAATCAAAGATTTACAAAAGCAAATAAATAGCAAGTTTTAAACTTTTTATTTAACGTGAACTACGGATACCGTATATTCGCCTTTAGGCGAATGAGTCTGGTAAATTGAAAGAAAAATAGTAATTATTTCTCAAAATTTGTGAATTTATAACCAAGTTAGTTTTTATCCTTACATTTC
>JBIKRY010000141.1:0-11694 GCA_044348925.1 Bernardetiaceae bacterium | reverse complement strand
TGTCAAGGTGCTATTGCACCATTGCCAACGTAGTTTTTTTAGTCCTATTTTCCTTCTCCTCTTTCGCCCAAAATTTCACCATTTCGGGAAAAATAACAGCAAAAGACGATGGAATTCCTTTGCCAGGTGTTACAATCAGTATGAAAAGTAAACAACGTATTACAGAAACTGATATTGATGGATTTTACAAATTAGAATTTCCTAAAGGAAATTATACATTGGTGTATTCTTTCGTGGGAATGAAAACCTTTGAGAAAAATATAGACTTACAAAAAAACGAAATTTTAAATATTTCTCTTGAAAATGATAATCAGTTGTTCGCAGATTGCCCTATAATTGTTCCTATCGAAGTCATAGGACAACGAACTCCATTTACCCAAACTACCGTTTCTAAAACCGAACTCCAAAAGCAAAATTTAGGGCAAGATTTACCAATTTTATTGAATTTTACGCCTTCTGTTGTTACCACGACTGATGCAGGTGCAGGCGTAGGTTATACAGGTATGCGGATACGAGGCTCTGATGCCACCCGTACCAATGTTACGATTAATGGTATTCCTTTGAATGATTCTGAATCGCAGGGAGTTTTTTGGGTAAATATGCCCGATTTTGCAAGTTCTGTGCAAAGTGTGCAGATTCAGCGAGGTGTGGGAACTTCGGTAAATGGTGCAGGTGCTTTTGGGGCAACGGTAAATTTAGAAACCTCCAAGCCAAGTGATGTTGCTTATGCCGATATTTCCAATAGTTATGGCAGTTTTAATACGTGGAAAAATAATGTGCAATTTGGTACAGGTTTAATCAAAAACAAGTTCAAAATAGATGCTCGACTTTCTCGAATTGCCTCTGATGGTTTTATTGACAGAGCAAAATCTGATTTGAAATCTTTTTATGTTTCGGGAGAATATCAAGCAGGAAAAGCAGGAACTTTCACGACTAATATTTTTTCGGGAAAAGAAATTACTTATCAAGCGTGGATAGGTGTGCCAGAGGAAATTTTACGAAAAGGAAACCGTACTTACAATGTCTATACCTATGATAATCAAGTAGATAACTATCAACAAGACCATTATCAATTTTTACACAAAATCAATATTGGCAGCAGTTTTACGCTAAATTCGGCATTGCATTACACAAAAGGACAAGGTTATTACGAACAATTTAAAAATGGTAATAAAGGTGAAGGTGAAAAGTTTAGTGATTATAATTTACCTAATATCATAATTAATAAAGACACAATTACAAATACTGACCTTATTCGCAGACGTTGGTTAGACAATGATTTTTATGGAATGGTTGCAAATTTGACTTATCGCAGAAATAGAATTGAAGCCGTTTTAGGTGGTGGTTATAATGTGTATCAAGGTAAACATTTTGGAGAAATTATTTGGGCAAAATATGCAAGTACAAGCAATATTCGCCAAAGATATTATGACAATGACGCAACAAAAAAGGATTTTAATGCCTATGCAAAAGTAAATTATAATCTTTTTGATGGTTTTTGGGCATTTGCAGATTTGCAAATTCGCAATGTTAGTTATGATTTTCTCGGCTTTGATAATGACAAAAAAAATGTTACACAATCTGCAAATTTGAGTTTTTTTAATCCAAAATTTGGTGTAAGATATGGCTATGAAAAACACGATTTTTATGCTTCGTATTCGGTTGGAAATCGTGAACCAAATCGTACAGATTATACAGAATCGTCACCAAATAGCCGACCAAAACACGAAACTTTACAAAATATTGAGGCAGGTTATACCTTAAATACAGGCAAATTTTTGTTTAGTGCAAATTATTATTTAATGTCTTATACCAATCAATTAGTGGTAACAGGAAAACTGAATGATGTTGGTGCAGCAGTTCGTCAAAACACACCAAATAGTTACAGAACAGGCATAGAATTACAAGCTAACTTATTGTTTAACAAGTATTTAACTTGGAATTTGAATGCAACTTTTAGCCAAAATAAAATTGCAAATTACACTGAATATTTAGACAATTATGATATTGGCGGACAAGATTCTGTGAGTTATTCAGATGTTGATATTGCGTTTTCACCTTCAACCGTTGTAGGTTCACAGCTTACAGTTTCACCTACAAAATGGTTTACTGTTGCTTTGCTTACAAAATATGTTGGGCAACAATATTTGGATAATACGCAAAATGAAAGTCGCAAACTCAATGCTTATTTCACAAATGATTTGCGTTTTAATTTTGTAATTAAACCTAAATTTATGCGTGAATTGAATGTAAGTTTTTTGGCTAATAATGTGTTAAATACCTTGTATGAAAGCAATGGTTATACCTACGGTTATGTGAGTAAAAATGAAACTGTTCGTGAAAATTTCTATTATCCACAAGCAGGGACTAATTTTTTAGCACAAGTGATTTTGAAGTTTTAGGTAGGAAATTTAATTTTGTCGTTCTTGGCTTCGCTCAGAATGACAAAATTAAAATAGTAGCATCTAATTATCAGATAAGTAGCTATGTTCCAACAATTCCCACTTTGAGGTATGTAACTCATTGATTATCAATGCTTATTTATTCATTATTTTTCCGATTTTAGATAATTCATTGATTATCAACAAATTACTAAATGCAAAAAAACGAGTTAAATACTTGATTATCAATTAATTAGTTAAAGTGGGCATTGCTGGTAAATCTGCTTTTGTGAATATTTTTTGGTTTGAGGTTGCTATTTTTTGTGTATTGCAAGCTAAAAGACCAAGCAATACGATTAAATATAGTTTTTTGTTCATAAAAATTAGTGTTTAATTTTCCATAGCATAGGAGTTGCAACTTCTATGCTATGGAAAATATTTTAAAACTTATGGAGTTTTCTTCTCTCTTTTTTTCGCCTTTTCTTTTTGGGCTTCAATTTTGAAAGTTTGCTTTTCAGTAACACCATTTGCCGAAATTTCTACGGTATAATCTCCCGCAGGCAAATAATATTTTCCGTTTTCTGATTTTGTAAACTTGTCAAGTCTCAAAGACTTGACAAGTTTTTCATCAGCCGTAAAATCATAATTTACATAATTTAAACCTTGTTCTGCTTCCTCTGTAAGTTCCTTTACAATTTCGCCTTTGCTATTTTTAATTGCAATTTTTACAGAGTTTTTAACTTCCCCTTCGGGGGTTGGGGGGCTTATAAAGAATGTTAAAGTCGTTTTTGGCTCATTAATATCTGCCCATCTTGACCAATAAGGTTTACCCCAATTTTCATTAAAAGTAGTGTTTTGCATAGGGAAAATATGCAATTTTTTAGCTAATAAACTGCTGTCTAATTGTTGCAAATGTGAAATATCCGCTATGTAAATAGACCTTCCGTGTGTGCCTACAACCATTTCTTTTGCAGTAGCTTGAATAACTAAATCGTGAATGGCAACATTTGGCAAATTTCCAAAAGGCATAAAACTTTTGCCTCTATCTAAGGAAACATACAAACCATTATCTGTTCCAACATACAAAATATTTGCATTTTCGCTGTCCTCACGTATTACGTTAATAGGTTCGTAAAGATGTATATTTTTAGAAAGCGGAGAAATATTAATCCAAGTTTTGCCATAATCCTCCGAAACGTATAAATGACTGTCAAAATTATCCCAACGATAACCATTTAGACTTACATACACACGACTTTCTACAAATTTGGAGGCTACAACACGACTTACCCATAAATCACCATTAACATTAGGAATTCTATTATGTCCTGATGGTGGAACTATTATTTTATTTTTTGTGGGTATTGGTGCTATATTTTCCCAACTATACCCACCATCTTTCGAAACTTGCACCAAACCATCATCAGTTCCTACATATAACAACCCAAAACGCAATGGCGACTCGTCAATAGTAGTAATAGTTCCGTAAGGAATATTGCCTTTTTTGCCTCCTTTTGTCAAATCTGCCGACAAAGTTTCAAAACTTTCACCTTTATTCATACTTCTATGAAAACGGTGCGACGCCATATACAAAATGTCTTGATTATGACGTGAAAGTAAAATCGGAGTTTGCCAATTCCAACGGTAAGGAACTTCGCCTAATTCGTGTTTTGGGGTGATGTATTTATTTTCGGCTGTCAATTTATTTACACGAAAATAATTACCAAATTGATAACCTGTATAAACCGTTGTGTTATCTCTGCTATCAATTTGAACTTGCATACCATCACCACCCATAATGCGTTGATAAGGATATTTTCCGTCATCTTGCCAGTCATTGCTTTGTTTGTAAGTACTACTTGCCCACCAAACTCCGTTGTCTTGCAAACCTCCATAAACATTGTAAGGTTTTTCGTTATCTACATTTACGGCATAAAATTGTCCTACGGGTATTGTGTTCATTTTCAACCATTTAGCACCATCGTTATACGAAATATTGATACCACCATCATTGCCCAAAATCAAATGTCCTGCTTGTTTTGGATTTATCCACAAGGCGTGGTGGTCAGAATGTGCATTGCTATTATCAAGACTTTTCCACGTTTTGCCACCATCATTAGACGTAATCACAGGCACACCCATTGTGTAAATTTTATCGGGATTTGTTGGGTGAATAAAAATCTGACCGAAATAATAGCCATAAGTATAAACTAAATCATCGATATAACCTTCGTGAGTTTTTGCCCAATTTGTGCCTGCATCATTACTACGAAAAACCTCAAAACCTTTAATTGGTGTGTCAAAAAGGTCGTTATTGGCGTCTCCTCCCAAATAATCTGCTAAGTCTTTTGGTTTTAATTTGCCACTTTTTACCTTTTCTTTAATCTCTGTTGCGTTATATTTTTGTGGAAATTTATTTTTGTCTAAATAGTTGTTAATGGTGCTATCAGGCAAAGCAAGGAATTTCTCCTTTGTCAAACTATCAAACCTTACAAGGTTTTTAAAACCTTGTAAGGTTTCTGTTTCGTCTTTTTTCGTTTCTCTTTTGTCTTGATTATCCAAAACAGCATATAAAATTTCTGGATTTTGTGGACTTATTGCAATACCAATTCTTCCTGTACCTTCGGTGGTTGGAAAGCTGCTCAATTTTGCCCAAGTTTGTCCGCCATCTGTACTTTTGTAGATGCCCGAATTTTTGCCATTACCTTGAAAATTCCACGCCTTGCGGTTTCTTTCCCAAGCTGCTGCATAGAGAATATTTGGATTTTTAGGATTAATTACCAAGTCAATAATTCCTGTTTGTTCATTGATAAACAAGGTTTTAGCCCAAGTTTTGCCACCGTCTGTGGTTTTAAATACGCCTCTTTCTGCATTATCAGAATATAAATGTCCGATAGCTGCCACCCAAGCTATATTTTTATCGGTTGGGTGCAAAATCACACGACCAATATGTTGCGTTTCGGCAAGTCCGAGATGTTGCCAAGTTTTGCCTTTGTCATTACTTTTATAGACACCAGCACCTGCATAAGACGACCTACTGCTGTTGTTTTCGCCTGTACCTACCCAAATTTCGGTAGCCTCTGCGTTTTCCCACCTTACCGCAATATCTCCAATAGTCATAACTGCTTGATTATCAAAGAGTGGTGTAAATTCGGTAGCATTGCTTTTGGTTTCCCACAAACCACCCGAAGCGTAGGCAACAAAAAAGTGATTAGGATTTTCAGCATTTACTTCCATATCCACCACACGACCACCCATAATAGTGGGTCCCACATTGCGAAATGGTACATTGCTTACTAAGGAGTTTTTGGCTAATTCTTGTCGAAGTTTGAAACTTTCGAGGCGAAGTTCCGATTTTGTGGCTTGTGGAACTTCTGAAATAGAAGTTTTGGGTTTTGTTTGTGCAAACAACAAGTTAGTAGCACATAATAAACTCAATAAAAGTGTTTTTCTCATATTTTGATAAAAGTTTTAAGGTTTATCAAAAGTAGGGAAAAGTTAGAAAGTTATTTTAATAGCTAAATATTTATTTCCCAAACAACTCATCAAGCAACTTAAAAAACTCTTTTGTTTCTTCCAAGCCGCCATATTTTGCCATAATATTTGGTTTAGAAAAATAGAACGAAGTAAATGAACAACCAACTTCTATGTATGCCACTATTTGTCCTCGTTTATTGTAAAACACAAAACCACCATTGATAAAAGGTGTACCACACTCCGCCCAATGAAAGTTTGAAGGATTATTTACGATATTTAACAGCCTATTAACCTGATTATCAGTCAATAAAACTGTGTGAGGCAAATACATTGTGTGATGTATTCGCAAACCTGTTGGAGTTTTTTTTATGAGTTTATCATCTCCAAACTTTTCATATTTTTTAGCTCTATAAAATGCGACAAAGGCAAAAGTAGTATCTGGGAAAGCTGCAATTTTTGGGGTTTCTTTGATAGAATATTCAATTTGTCTTTTTCTACTCTCTTTACCTTCTGTATCAAATCCAACTGTGTCTTTCCATAACTTATTAATAACTTCTTCACGAAAATTAGTTTGGTTTTGTGCAAAAACTAAACTTGTTGCACTACATAACAAACTCAATAAAAGTGTTTTTCTCATATTTTGATAAAAGTTTTAAGGTTTATCAAAAGTAGGGAAAAACGAATAATTATTGCAGGTTTCCAATAAACTTGTTTTCTACTTTTTTTATCAATTTTGGAAGGTAATAACTTGTGTCTTTTCTGCACATATCTCTTTGCGAATATTTTAATTCTTTGATGACTAACGAAGATTTGTTATTATTTCCTTCAATAATTAATTGTAAAGCTATTTGTTTATTACGACTTAATTTTTTAATCAAAACTACGGTTAAAGTATCTGTTGCCGAAGTATTTATGCTATCTTTAAACTTGTTCCATCTTGTTTTATCAAGGTAATAACCATACCTTTTTATCTCCAAATTTACTTTATTCTGTTCATTAATAATACCAGAGGTAAGTAAAAAAAGTCTTTTGTTTTTATCATAAACTGTTACAAGTCTACTTTTTAATTCTTGTTTTGAAAAAGCAAACTCATACTTTTTATTCAAATCAGCAAAATTCAAATAACATAATAAGGGAGGGAATGAACAACTTTGTAACAATATTGTGCTTGCTACAAATACGAAAATAAGTTTTCTCATATTTTGATAAAAGGTTTTAAGGTTTATCAAAAGTAGGGAAAAAGTTTGTGTTTTTGGTAAAAAATTATTAGATTTGTCTGTGTACTAAAATAGCAAAACAATGACAACAGAGATAAATAATTCTGTAAATAGCGAAGTAGCCTTGCTAAAATATCAACTCATTGCTTGGATAATAGCCTTGAATGATACACAACTCCTGCAAGAAATTAGCACTATTTGGGAAAAAGCACAGCAAGAACCCGAACCAAAAATAAGACAATTTGGCGGAGGAAAAGGTATGTTTCCCTATATGGCAGACGATTTTAACGAACCTTTGGAGGATTTTAAAGAATATATGGTATGAGATACTTAATTGACACTCATATTTTGATATGGCATACAGAGGGAAACCGACAACTCAAATCATCTTTTATAAGAGAACTTGCAAATCCTCAAAATCAAATTTTTGTGAGTAAAGTTAGCTTATGGGAAATAGCAATTAAAGCAAGTTTAGGAAAATTACAAATGACTGTGCCATTTCCTGATTTACAAAAATTTTTACTTGCTAATAATTTCCAAATTTTAGATTATAATTTTGATACACTGAAAACGGTAATGTCTTTACCTTTTTATCATAACGACCCTTTTGATAGGTTGCTAATCTCGCAAAGTATTGCCGAAAATCTTACTTTGCTAACAGATGATGGCAAATTTGAGGCTTATAAGTCGGAAGGTTTGGTTTTAGGTTGATAAAAGTGTTTTTCTCCTATTTTGATAAAAATTTTAAGGTTTCTCAAAAGTAGGGAAAAAGTTTGTGTTTGGGATAAAAATTAGTTTCTTTGTGTAGAAAACTAAATAAGTCCTATTCAATTGAGGAAATATTTAACAAAAGAGATAATTTTTTCGTATATTTATGCAATAACTTAGCTTATGCAAAACGAAAACCCACAAATTTTGACTATCAAGCCACTTTTACGCAACAAATTAACACAAGTAAGTGAAATTTGTCGCAAACACAAAGTAGTAAAATTATTTGTGTTTGGCTCGGTGTGTACCAATAAATTTACTAAAAACAGTGATATTGATTTCCTTGTTGGCTTTGAAAGTCCTTATTTTGATGGTTATGCTGATAATTTGTTTGATTTAGAAGAACAATTAGAGAACTTGCTCAATCGCAAAGTAGATATAGTTAGTTTAGCAACTTTGTCAAATCCCTATTTCATTAAAGTAGTAGAAAAAACCAAAATTTTGATTTATGACTGATGAAGCTAAAAAATACCTAAGTGATATTTTAACTGCTATAAATTCTATTGAAACTTATATAGAAGGCAAAAGGTTATTTGCAGTTTATCAACAAAATAAATTATTGCGAAGAGGCGTAGAAAGAGAATTAGAAATTGCGGGAGAAGCCACTAATTATTTACTGAAATTAAATGAAAATATTAATTTGAGTTATGCAAAAAAGTTAATTAGTCTGCGAAATCGTATTATTCACGCATACGATGCGGTTGATGATGCTATTATTTGGGACATTGTAATTAATTATTTGCCTAACTTAAAAATAGAAATTGAAGGTTTACTAAATTCTGAAAGCTAAGTTTTAAGAAATTTTTGATGTAACCAATAATTTTTCGTCATTACTTACTTTTAGAATAAGCAATGACGAAAAATATGAAATTTTGTTAAATAATTCAATTTTTTAGCAATAACTCCTTTGTCCATTCTATTAAATTATCGTCAGCCGAAATAACAAATTCTTGCCCAATATCAGCCGATTTAAAATAACCTTCTTTAAATGAATTTTGAGAATGATAAGAAATATTAAGGTTTTTGAAAAAATCTGGCAAATCCCAACAACTTTTAGACATTCCACTTTTTGTAAGCACAAGGTTGTTGTTAAATTTCAAAATTCCAGCACCTGAGAAATTTTTATCAAAACTCAATTCATCTTTTGCTACATAAATACAGTTATTTGTTCGAATTTTCCCATTTTCTATACAATGTGGGTGATGTTTTGCATAAGAAGGGAAATTATCAAAATGAATTTCTCCTATTTGCAAATAGCCAAAAATTAAATGAATAGCTGGGCTTCCTTTCACATAATTATATTTTCCGTTGATAATTTCTGTTTGGCAAAACCAACCAAAGAAAAGAAAAATATCGCCAATATCAACTTTTTGGTTTTCTAAATGAGTTTTTGAAGCATTTCCTTGCCCAAAAATAGGTTTCCAATCATCTGTCTGTCGTTCCATTACATCAAACCTTAAATCAGGGTCAAGATGACAAACATAGTTTTCCTTAATTTTGCTATTTTGCTTTAAATCTTGTATGATTTTATAATAACTTTCGCCATTATAGTATAAATCTGCATATTTGACAATTTCATCTTTGCTCGGAATTGGCATTGTAAGCAAAGTGCCATCAGGCAAAATTGGACTTGGCTGTCCTCCATACGAGGAGTCGAAACCTTTACGTGATAATATGATTTTCATAGATTAAATGGCTCGTTTTCTTTCCACAAGTGAGGTGCATTTAGCACTGTATTAGGTTTAAATTCTTTCAAATATTCTAATAAACCTGCAATATCAGGGCTTTTTACGCCATATCCCGATTGAACTTTTGGCTTTTTTATTCCACAATTATCAACATTAATAGCACCACTGCCAAAATAATAGAAATCATTTGAAATAAGAACATATTGCCCACTCAAATCCCTTATTTTATGTTTCATTTCTTCTTTGTGCCGTATTTCCTCATTACTACTTTCCCCTTTATGACTATATTTGCTAATATTTGTAAAGTCGCCTTTGCCGTCTGGTTCGTAAATATTATCTCCTGTTTTAGCTATAATCCCTGAGTTGTATGAAGGAATTTTACATTGAAACCGAGCATCCTTGTAGTATTCCTCAATAGTTAGTTTTTCGGTTACTTTCATTAAATAAATTAACCTTTCTTGACCAACTTCATCACCACAAGAACCTTCTGATGTGCGTAAACTTTTTGAAGTAAAACCTGCAATATAATCACCAACACCTCTTTTAAGCCTGATATAAGATTTGCAAGTAGCTAAGGTTAGCACACCGTAAAATGGATTTGGTGCAAATCCACTATCATTTACCATTTTATAGGAATAAAGCATAATTTTTAAGTTTTAAAAGACCTTTAAAAATACTAAAATTTATTTTCAAAACATACTTTAAAGATGTAATCTTTTTTAAGATTACATCTTTAAAACCTAATCATCTTCAAAATCAATATCACATTCTTCATACAGTTGCTTAAAGCAATAATTATCGGCAGGACTTGCAAATTGCTTACAAAGCAAATCAAGTTCAGCCAAAAAAGCATCTGCCAAACGATAAGCTATTGCAAAATCCTCACAAGTTATCATCGTTTGTTCGTCTTGCACCTCCTCAAAATCTATGTCAAGTGCATATTTTTCGCAAAGTTTATTCAACGCCTCCATACATTTTTCGGGCTTTTCGGTGGCAACATAGAAATCTAAAATTTCTAATTCCGTTTTATTTCTTAGGCTCATAAAGTTTTATCTTTTGGTTTTTCATAAAGATAACTTTGCAGACTGTAAAAGATGTACGGAGTAAATATATTTTTAAGGTTTATCAAAAGTAGAGGAAAATGGTGGATTTATTCAAGTAATTAATATGCACCAAATAGTTTTCTAAAAAAATATTTAGCTTTCCACCAAGTACGTTGAAAAACATTATTGTAATGTATGCCACCCACTACCACAACTTCACCATTTAACAAATTTTCATCTATTTTTAATCCTACATCACAAACACTATCTTGCAAGTTTACCTTGTGTTCTTGTGTTTTCATACCTATAAAAGAAAATACAATTATTACTTCGGGTTGGTTGGTAAATTCGCTGATGTCCAATTTATATGCTCCTTCTATATCTGTTTGTGTTCCTATTTTACTACCTTTTATACTTACTGTAACACCTGGCAACGCTGTGCCGTCTTCAACTGAAATTACTTTTCCAGTAATAACAAACTCTTTAATTGTGTCATTTGTAGTTGTATTAATAAGTTGTGTAAATGGTTTTTTATTTGTAACTTCTTGATAAACAATATTTTCTGCTTTGGCTTCTTGTAAAATTGCTGTACTTGTTAAGGTGCTTGCAGATAAAGCCCAAGCAAAAATTCGCCACAAATTAGGTTGTTCATTTTCTTGCTTTTGTAATAATAAGTTAATTCTTTCTATCTGTTCTTGAGTAAGCCTACCACAAGTTTTACCTTGCTGTTGTTCAAAATATTGGATAATTTGGGTATCTGTCAAAACTGTAAAATCAATAACTTGTTTGCTACACAAATTACAAAATTTACCTTCGTTAGTGCTGTGCATAGCATTCCAGTTTTCGGAGCAAGGTTTAGGGATATTGAGTTTTGATAATTTCATAACAAATATTTATTATATTTTCATTCACAAAACTAATATTTTATTACGACTTTTTTGCAAAATCATAGAGATAATAAAACTGTTTTCTCCTATTTTGATAAAAGTTTTAAGGTTTATTAAAAGTAGGGAAAAATGGTGGATTTATTCAAATAAGTAACTGAACAAAATTAAGTTGAAGTTGATGTTTAAATTTGCACAAGTATTTGCTAATCAACACATTCGCCTAAAGGCGAATA
>JBIKRY010000413.1:0-3196 GCA_044348925.1 Bernardetiaceae bacterium | reverse complement strand
GTATTTAATACGTCTGCTTTCAACAAAAATAACTGTGTTACCCCATTCAACATACTTGCATAGCGTAAAGCAGGTAAATCTAACCAGCCACAACGTCTTGCTCTGCCTGTAGTTGCCCCAAATTCGTGTCCTATTTTGCGTAAAGTGCTACCTGTTTCGTCTGATAATTCGGTTGGA
This sequence comes from Bernardetiaceae bacterium, assembly GCA_044348925.1. Taxonomy (GTDB): domain Bacteria; phylum Bacteroidota; class Bacteroidia; order Cytophagales; family Thermoflexibacteraceae; genus JAAFKA01. The sequence continues at coordinate 3,019 of JBIKRY010000413.1, read as the reverse complement.
AATGGACCACTACCTACTCTTGTCGAATATGCTTTCATAATTCCAAATACTTCGCCTACTTTGTTTGGTGCTACTCCTAATCCTGTGCAAGCACCTGCAACCGTAGTAGTAGAACTTGTAACAAATGGATAAGAACCAAAATCTATGTCTAACAACGAGCCTTGCGCACCTTCTGCCAAAACTTTTTTACCTTTTTTCAAATAATCATTTACTACATATTCGCTATCTACCAAAGCATATTGTTGAATGTAATCTAATGCCTTAAAAAAATCGGCTTCCAAAACTTCCAAATCGTAGGGATTATTGTTGATAAGCCCTGCAAGTGGAAAATTATAAAATTGCAACAAAGTAAGATGTTTTGACTTGAGTTGTGCATATTTTTCTTTAAAATTGGGTAGCAATAAATCACCAATTCGCAAACCAGCACGTCCTATTTTGTCTTGGTAGGCAGGGCTAATACCTTTGAGTGTTGAGCCTATTTTTTGGTCGCCTTTTGCCAATTCGGAGGCAGCATCTAATAATCTGTGTGTTGGAACAATAATTTGTGCTTTTTTGGAGATTACCAATTTGGATAAATCTACACCCATTGTAGCCAAGGTATGCAATTCTTTGCTCAAAATTACAGGGTCAAGCACTACGCCATTGCCTATAAGGTTGAGTAGTTTTTCTCTAAAAATTCCTGAAGGAATTTGGTGCAATACGTGCTTAGTGTTTCCAAAATGTAAAGTATGCCCTGCATTAGGACCTCCTTGAAAACGTGCAATCATGTCATATTTTGGGGCTAAAAAATCCACAATTTTGCCTTTCCCTTCATCTCCCCATTGTAAACCGAGTAAAATATCCATTTTATTTTGCTATTGAATAGTACAAACAAAGGTATTAAAAGTTTTTGTAAAAAAAATAATTTTGTTGATTTGCCTATTTTTTAGAAATTTTCACAAAATTTATTTTTTGCAAATAGGGCTACTAAAAATATTTTTCTAACTTTGCAACCCTATACAGCTAAAATTAGGCTAAAAAATGCTAAAAAACAATACAATATATGTATGCTTTGCAAGTATAATGGTAGCAATAGCCAGCTTTTCGACTGCTTTTGCCCAACAAAAAGATGCCAATACTCCCAAAGCTACTTTTTTAAATAATCGGATAAAAATAGGAGAAACGGCTCGTTTGGCAGTAGTTTGGAAACATTTACCCGAAAAAGAAGTGTTTTTTCCAGATTCTACCTATAATTTTGCCCCTTTTGAGTTTGTTTCCAAAAATGCTTTTCCTACCAAAACCGCAGGTTTGAGTACAGACAGCGTAATTTATGAACTTGCTACCTTTGAAACGGACAGCATACAAAAAATAACTTTACCAATTTTTATTCTAAACGAAAAAGATACGACAAGTACCCTAAGTAATGAAGCAGAAATCATCATCACACCTACTGTAGTGCAAGTGCCTGATAGTCTAAAAATAGTAGAAAATACCGAATTACAAACTATTGAAACAGATTTTAACTATTGGTATTGGGCTGCTGGGGTGCTATTTTTGGTATTGGTGGTAGGTGCTTTATTTTATTTTTTTGGGGGACGACTTCGCAAAAATTTCCGACTCAATCGTATGCGTAAACAATATCAACGATTTATTGCAGATTTTGACAAATCTCTCCAAAAATACCAAATCGTAAGCCAAACCGAACATGGCTTGACTTTATGGAAAACGTATTTAGAAAACTTGCAAGATATTCCATTTACTACCTATACTACTAAAGAAATAGCAGACCTTGTGCCAGATACTAACTTAACAGAATCTCTAAAAAATATAGATAGGGCTATTTATGGCAATCGGATTAATGAACAAACACAAGAAGCATTGCTAATTTTGAAAGCATACGCAGAAAGTAGTTACGAAATAAAAATTAAGGAGGTGCAAAATGTTTGATTGGTTAGATTTCAAATGGTTTTTGCCACAAATGATAGGCTCTTATACGTGGGAAAATGTGTTATATCTGTACCTATTGTTTCTTTTGCCTTTGGTTTATGTAGTCCGTTGGTTATTGCATTTCAACAATCGCCAAAAATTGGCTATTGCCTTAACCGAAAAAGATGCAGTAGATTCGCCTACAGCGTGGATGCGACATATTCCTAATGTGTTGATGAGTTTGGTAGTTGCTTTATTACTTATTTCGTTGGCACGTCCACAACAAACCAATGAGCAAGTAGAACAATATTCGGAAGGAATTGATATTGTAATTGCAATGGATATTTCGGAATCTATGCAATTACAAGATTTTCAACCCAATAGGTTAGAAGCAGCTAAAGAAGTTGCATTAAAATTTGTGCAAGGAAGATTTCAAGATAGAATAGGAATTGTTATTTTTTCGGGAGATGCCTATTCTTTAGCACCACTTACGACAGATTATAATTTATTGACAGGTTATATCAATGATATTAATTTTGAGATGATTCAAAATCGTGGAACAGCCATTGGCAGTGCTTTGGCAGTGGCTACAAACCGTATGCGAGAATCTGATTCTAAATCTAAAGTAATTATATTATTGAGTGATGGTGAAAATAATGCAGGAAATATAGACCCCATTACGGCAGCCAAATTGGCTTTTAGTTATGGGGTAAAAATTTATACCATTGGTGTAGGCAAAGAAGGACAAGTGCCATACGGTACAGATATGTTTGGAAGACCTCGCTATGTAGATAATAGTATGGACGAAACAACGCTAAGAGATATTGCAAAAATAGGAGAAGGGCAGTATTTTCGTGCAACAGACAATTCTACTTTAGCTTCTATCTTCAACCGAATAAACAATTACGAAAAAGCAGAAATCAAAGAAAACCGTTTTAGAGATACTAAAGATTTTTATCCTATTTATCTCACTTGGGCAATTATTTTGTTCCTTTGTTTTTTGGCTACCAAATCTACGTTTATGACCAATGCTTTGGAGGATTAAATGGTGCAAATAGAATTTGTTTTTGTAATAAAGCTAACAAAATAGGTTTTCCGCATCAAAATTATTTTA
>JBIKRY010000140.1:0-11725 GCA_044348925.1 Bernardetiaceae bacterium | reverse complement strand
AAATCTGCACCACCAACATTGGCACTGCAAATCACAGGCAATCCACAAGCCATAGCTTGAGGCACTACTTGTGCAAATCCATCTTGCACCGAATGAATTACAAAAACACTACTACGTTGAAATTCATTAATTAATTTATTTTGTGGTAAAATTCCTAAATAATTAATATTTTTATTGTTTTTTGCTAAAATATTTTTAATTTCTGGTAACAATGCCCCCACCAAACACAATTCTACGTCAGGCAAATTTAATTCCTCAAAAGCACGCAACAAAGTAGGCAAACCTTTTTGCACACTCAACTGCCCAACATAGATTAATCTAAATTTTTTGGGTAAACTAATATTTTCACGATAAAAAAAACGCAAATCTACGCCCAAAGGAATTACCTTTAATTTATGGGCAGGAATACCATTTGCCAAAAAAGTTTGTTCTACAAACGTAGAAGGCACTTGTATAAAATCTGCCATAGCATATTCTTCTTGCACCGTATCTTGTCTGCGATTACTAAATTCTTCTTCCAAAAATTTGGTAGATAATCCTGCTTGTTGATAGGCTTCGATAAGCAAATTTTTATGTTCTATCGTATGTGCAGAGGCATGAGAAATTACCGTTTTTATTCCCAAAGATTTAGATTTTTGGAGAATAGGCAAGGCAATCATTGGAAACATGACCACAAGGTCTTCCTCTTTTAGTTGTTTGGCTGTCCATTCTCCAAAATATTGATAAATAGGAAATTTATGTAAATTAAAACCATAAAAAAGTAAAGCTGTAAGATAATTTTGGCGAACTTTGTCGGGCTGAATACTAAATCCAATTTTATTACTTTTTCCTAAAATTTTGCCATAAAAAGACGTATAAAGTGTAGCCAATGCACCCCTATTTTGTAATTGTTGTGCCAATTGAAAGGCGTGAAATTTGGTACGAACTGCAACAGAAATCTTCATAAAACTTTAGACTCTTTATTAATTTTGGACTAATACTTAAATACAGACATTTTTATTTTGTTAGCTTACTTACAACCTTTGTTACGCTGCTAAAAAGATTTATTTAATGCCATATTCCGACAAACAATAAGCTAAAGCAGTCATAGCAGCAGCCCCCAATTCTAATTCTCTTTTGTTTACTTTATCAAAGGTATCTTGTGTACTATGATGCAAATCAAAATAGCGTTGCGAATCAGGCACATAACCTATCAAAGTAGTATTTACAACTTTTAATGGCGTAATATCTACGCCTCCAGAACCTTTTTTAATAAAATCAATGCCGTAGTTTTTCATCAAAGGCAAATACTGTTGCAAAAACGCAATCTTTTCGGCACTTGCATCTACAGTAAATCCACGCGGTGCAAACCCTCCCCTATCCGATTCTATAGCTGCAATATGTTGCAATTTATTTTGCTGTTCTTCTGCATATTGTGCGTATGCAATACCTCCACGATTGCCAAATTCCTCATTCATATACATAATAGCTCGAATAGTACGTTTGGGTTTTATGGCTAATTTTTTGAAAGTACGCAAAACTTCCAAACTCTGCACACAACCTGCCCCATCATCATGTGCCCCTTGTGCCAAATCCCAAGAGTCCAAATGTCCTCCAACTACAATAACTTCGTTAGGTTTTTCTGTGCCACGTATTTCCCCTATTACATTATAGGAAGTTACATCTGCAAATTTTTGGCAATGTGTTTCAAAATAAAATTTGGTATTGCTATCTTTTTTTAGTAATTTGCTTAGCAATTCTGCCCCATTTGTACTAATTGCAATAGCAGGAATTTGGTTAATATGCAGTTGATAAGTCATAGAACCTGTATGCGGAAAATCATCTAAATTAGACGCTAAAGAACGGACTATTACCGCAATAGCACCAAATTTTGCAGCCTCCGAAGCCCCATTTCTGCGTTGGTCGCCAACATTACCGTATGCCTCAAAGGTATCATAGGTAGTTGGATTAAATGCCCGATTAAAAAATATAATTTTGCCTTTGATAGCTGCTTCGCCCATTTTTGCCAATTCTGCAAGTTGTTGTACCTCAATAACTTGTGCCATTATTCCGTCTTTGCCTGTTCCTACCGAGCCACCTAAAGCACAAACAGGTACGGTAATTTTTTGATTTTGATGTATAATTTGCCCTTTTTCTGCCTTTCCTCGTTCCCAATGTGGCACTTGCACAGGTTGCAACCAAACCGAATCTAAACCCAAAGAATCTAAAATTGATTTTGACCATAGCACTGCTTTTTCGGCTTGTGATGAGGCTGCAAATCTACCACCAATTTTGGTACACAAATATTCCAAATCCCTATAAGACTGCCCACGCAATAATATTTCGTTATATAATTTAGTGATAACAGTAGAATCTTTCACAAAATTTGTAGTAACAATAGAACCTATATTTTCTTTATTTGTCGTAGTTTGTGATGTTGATGTGTCTTGTGCTTGACAGGCAATCATTGTACAAAAGAGAAATAGAAAAAGTAATTGAATTTTTTTTTGCATATTGGGTAAATTTTTAAGTTAGTAAAACAATCATTAGTTTAGTTTAATTTAGTTTAGTTTAATCCGTTTGCTTGTTCTATTTTTTGTTGAAAAAAGCTACATATTTTATGAATTTCCATTTGAATTTTTGCCAAAATAGCCATTTGCGTTTCTTTATTCTCTATTGCAAATACTTCAAGGAGTAGGTTTTTCAATACTTCCAATTTATAAGATTCTATATGCGGTTTAATTTTATGGTATAAAGTATGTATTTCGTCTTTGCGATTTTCGGCAACAAAGACCACTATTTTTCTTTCAAATTGTTCAAATTCTGTAATTGTCATCAACAACATATTTTTTATAAATGCCTGATTATTATTTGCAGCCATTTCTAAAAAACTTAAATCTGGTAGTTTTTCTGCTCTACTGCCATATTTTTGTAGTATTTTGTGTATTGTATTATGTGTTATTGGCTTAGTTATGCTATCTTGTATGCCAATGGCTACTGCTTTGTGTTGTATAGTATCTGTATTTTCAGTAGTCATTATAAGTATTGTATTCGTATATTTTAGAGTTGTTCTTATTTTTTGAGCAAGTGCAAACCCATCTATGTCGGAAAGCTGCATATTTATCAAAATTATTGTAAAATCTTGCCCTATAATTTTTTCTATTGCCTCTTTTCCTGTGGATACTATCACAGGTTGAATACCAAAACCCTGCAAAAATCCACCGAGAACCACTTGATACGAGGGCATATCCTCGACCAATAAGACCGAAGTTGTCGCAAAATTTTCTAAGATACCTCCTGCTGTCGTTGTGGTAAGTTGTGGTAAGTTATTTTGTTTTTGTTGCATCTGTAAAACCAATAAATTGGCAAGCAAAATAGCAATCACTTTTCTATCTTCAGTTATATTTTTAGTAGTTGGATAGCCATATAATAATACTGTTGGGGAAATACCTTCTTGTTGTTTTCGTATAGGAACTAAAAGAAGTTCGGTAAAGTTATTGTTTGGCAAAAATTTGATAACATTTTGAAAACGGATACAATCCATCATGGCTGTAATAAAATTCTCTCCAAATAAATTTTTATCCATTTGGGAACTGGTTTTCCAAGTACATTCCCAACTGTTATTTGTAAGTATCCAATAACTAAGCTCTACATTATCTGTAATTTGAATAAAATCCGCTAATAATTGCAAAGCATCTATAAGGGAAGGAGCTTTAGAAAAATTTTGTGTAAGATTCTGTGTAAGTTGGAGCATAGGAGTTATTTATACAAACAAAGGTAAAACAATTACACAAAACCGCAAGTTTTGTAAGCTATAAAAGAGATAGAAATTTTTTACTATTTTATTTGTTTTCCAGCAATATATTATTTAGCTTGACACACTAATTGACTTTAACCAAAATCATTTTTGCTATTTGCATTTTACATTTAATTTATCGTAAACTTTCTATTTACAATACATTAGTTACTCAAACATAGCAAAAAGTTATTTCTTAACAACACAATTACTTCTATATGAATAGCTTGTTTGCAGGCATATCCAAACACGTACCTATACGTTTCGTTTTTTTTATTCTGTTATTTCTACCAATATCTGTTGCCTACTCGCAAGAAACAAACACAGATAGTATAGAATATAGCAATCCTCAAGTTGTGTTATTAAAACCCGAACAAAAATCCTATCCTTTGATTCAACAAGTTTCGTTTGTGGAAGACAAAGAAAAAAAACTTATTGTTGATGAGATTGCCGAACAAAGTTATGCCCACCGTTTCCAAAAACAAAGCAAAAAAAGCATCAATTTTGGCTATTCTCTTTCCAATTTTTGGCTAAAATTTCAAGTCAAAAACTTGCAACCCAGCGAAGCGTGGTTTTTAGAAATTAGCTATCCTTTGTTAGATTATATAGAATTTTATACACAACAACCCGATAGTTCGTGGACAAGTGTCTTGATGGGAGATATGATTCCATTTGCAGAACGGGAAATTACCTACCGCAATTTTATTATTCCCTTACAACAAAATGATACCATTACCCGTACCTATTACATGAAAATTCAGACACAAGGTGCCGTACAAGTACCTATGGAAATTATACGTGCCAAAGATTATTATCGTCAAAATACGGTTTCAGAATTATTATATGGTTTATTTTATGGGGTAATGTTTGTAATGTTTTTTTATAACATTGTACTCTATTTTTCCTTACAAGATTCTAATTATTTATACTATACTATTTCTATTTTTGGCTCTACCTTATTCATTGCAACCTTGGCAGGACATACTTTTCAACATATTTTTCCTACCCAAACCAAATTAGCTGCTAATATGGTTACTATTTCCTTATCAGTTTGGTTAGCAGGCTCTTATCTCTTTGCAAAAGATTTTTTAGAAACCAAAAAATACATTCCTTGGATGCACAAACTGTGTATGTTTTTTGTATTTATTGGACTAACTCTATTTGCATTAGTATTTGGTGTAGAGTATAATACAATAATACGTTTGACCACTGTAGTAAATCTTTTTGGAGCAAGTACCTTAATTTTTTGTGGCGTATATTGCTTAGTAAAAGGAATACGTAGTGCCAAATATTTTGTTTTGGCTTGGACTTTTTATACTATAGGCTTGCTGATGTTAGGCTTAAAGACCATAGGTGTTTTGCCAAACAATAAATTTACTTCCCATGCTTCAGAAGTTGGTGCAGTAATAGAAGTAATTTTATTAGCATTAGCCTTAACCGATAAATACGCCCAAATGCGTGGGGAACGAAAAAAAGTACAAGAACAACTTATCGAAGTGCAAAAACAAGAAAACATCAACCTCGAAGAAAAAGTTAGACAACGCACCGCAGAAATACAACAACAAAAAGAAGAAATAGAAGCCCAAAGAGATTATTTAGAACAAATTAATGACGAATTGGGCATCAAAAACGATGAAATTCACAAACAAAAAGAAGAAATAGAACAAAAAACACATAGTCTTGAAAAGTCAAAAATAGACATAGAAAAGGCGTATGACATTATCCAAGAATCGACACGCAGTATTACAGATAGTATTCGCTATGCCCAAACCATACAGTTTGCAGTATTGCCAAGCGAAAAAAATATGCGAGAAAGTTTTAAAGCACACTTTTTATTGTATAGACCCAAAGATATTGTTTCGGGAGATTTTTATTGGTTGGCAAAGTTTGAACATTATACCTTTATTGCAGTCGTAGATTGCACAGGGCATGGCGTGCCAGGGGCATTTATGTCATTAGTAGGTATTACCTTACTAAATGAAATACTTAACCAAAAGGGTATCACAGAACCAGCCAAAATATTAGAAAAATTACATACCAATATTCAAAATTCCTTACACCAATTAGACAAATCTAATGATGATGGAATGGACATTTGCCTATGTAGAATAGAACAAATAAGCCCCAATGACAGCAAAATTGTATTTGCAGGTGCAAAAAGACCTCTATACTTTGTAAAACATGACGACCCTATGTTCTTCGTTATTAAAGGAGATAGAAAATCTATAGGCGGTATGCAAAAAAAACAATCTGAATTTACCAATCAAGAGTTAGTATTAGAAACAGGTGGCAGGCTCTATTTAATGTCTGATGGATTAGCAGACCAAAATAATTTGGAACAAGAAAAATTAGGGATAGATTCTTTAGCAAATTTGATACAAGCCAACCACACATTATCTTTGGCACAACAGTATCAACTTATCTTATCGATGCTGGTCAAACACCAAGGCGAAGCAACACAAAGAGATGATATTACCTTAATCGCAATAGAAGTATAGTTTTTTATTTTTTTTTTGCTTATTAAAATAAATTTTACTTATTTGCGTTATAAAGAATATTGACCTTTTCATATTGATGAATATACAAAATGACCATAATTTTGTTCTCTTTGATTATCATTCTTCTAAAGATGATAAATTAAACGATGGAAATATTTTAGTAGCCTATAAAGGTCCTATTACACATTTGGTTTTAGGCGAAATTAGTCAAACAGTTAGACAATATCTAACCACAAGCCCACAAATAAATAGAAAGCTATTCTCTATATTTATCGAATTGGCACAAAATATTTCTTATTATTCCATAGAACGAAATTACATTGGAAATGAGCAATATGGACCAGGCATAGGTACTGTTATTATCAAGGAAGCAGAAGAATATTACACAATAATTAGTGGTAATATCATTGGAAACGAAGACGCAGCCAAAATATTACTCAAATCACAAACCATCAACAGTTTAGACAGAGAACAACTGCGAGAATACAAAAGGTCTATGCGTGGAAATGGAGATAGTTTGCAAAAAGGGAATATTGGTCTAATACAAATAGCATTAACATCACATAATAAGTTAGATGTGCAAATAACCCCAATTAATGACAAACATTCGTTTTTTTCTTTAGCTATAAAAGTTTTTAAAAGCTATGAAGATTTAGGAGAAGATTAAAATAGCTATACTATAATCAAACTAATTAAACAAGATATTAGAAAAGTGGAAAATTTGTATATTATCAATAGTCATACAGATGTATCAACACCAAACGTCGAGTTTAATGCTGAAACAGGAAACTGTACCATCTCAGGAGAAGCCTTTATGGAACAACCTTATAGTTTTTATAAACCCCTATTTTCATGGGTAGAACTATATATCAAGGAAGTGAAAAAACCACTATCCTTAGACATAAAACTTACCTATTTTAACACCAGTAGTTCAAAATTTGTGTTAGATTTGATAAGAATGCTAAGAAAATACCAATTAATGGGAGGCGTAGTAACTGTTAGATGGTTTCTTAGACAGTCTGACGAAGATATGCAAGAAGAAATAGAAGATTTTACTGCCGTTACAGGCCTAAAAATACAAATCATATCTATTTAAGGTTTATACGATTGTTTACAATATCAAAAAATTATGGAAAATATTTTTATAGAAGGTAGTGAAGTATTTTTTACCCCTGAAGTTAGATTTGACTTTGCTTCAGGAGTTTGCGAAATAGCAGGGGAATCTTACTTGGAAGAAACCTATGCCTTTTATGACCCATTATACAAATGGCTCAAAAAATATATCGCATCTGTAAAAAAACCACTAAAATTCAATATCAAACTTAGATATATGAATACAAGTAGCTCTAAGTGCATATTAGTCATGCTAAAAATATTGAAAAACTACAAAGACGAAGGCGGGATAGTTACTGTGCATTGGTTTATAGACAAAGACGATGACGATATGCAAGAAGAAGTAGAAGACATTTTGAGAGAAACCGAAATGCCGATTACCTCTGTTTTAGAATAAAAAATCACTAAAAAATTACATTTAGCTAAGTATATAATAAGTTTTATTTTTTAAAAATACTTAGCTAACTTTATTAAAAAAATAATTTATGTAATGTATTTATCAAATACATTGCAACTAATCTTAGCACCAAAATATGAGTATTCGCCAATCTATCCTCCTGCGTGTTCGTATCGCATTTTTATTTATTATTCTGATTTGTAGTGCTATTGTAATACGTATTTTCTATTTACAAAATATTAATGGAGATAAATGGAAACGAAAAGGTAAAGATAACGGCTTGGCTTTTCGAAGTATCACTGCAATGCGGGGCAATATTTTGGCAGAAGATGGCAGCTTATTAGCCACTTCAACGATGTTCTATCAATTAGCCATAGACCCAACCGTAGCAGATGATGAAACTTTTAACAAAGGCGTAGATTCTTTAGCTTTATTATTGGCAAAGAATTTTGGCGAAAAATCCCAAAAAGAAATTAAAGCAGAACTTTTATTGGCAAGACAAGAAAAAAAACGGTATAAACAACTTGTTACTGAGCCTCTTACCTATCAACAAAGAAATATAGCCTTAAAATTTCCCATTTTGCGAGAAGGAAGACGAAAAGGAGGGTTAATTTTAGAAAAAACACAGCAACGATTAAGACCATTTGGGGACTTGGCTAAACGTACTGTAGGATTTATTCAAGCCGATACTGGAGGCTTGGTACATGGGCGTGGACTCGAATACACCTATCACGCACAATTAGCAGGCACCAATGGCGAGGCTATCTTTCAACGGATTTCGGGAGATGCATGGAAACCTGTAGGAGATGGCGAACAAATACGACCAGAAGATGGCATAGACTTAGTTACTACGATTGATATACATTTGCAAGAAATTGTAGATAAGGTATTGCGACAAGCATTAATCAAAAATAACGCAGATTATGGTTGTGCTATTTTGATGGAAGTACAAAGCGGAGAAATAAAAGCTATTGCTAATTTGGGTAAAGAAAATGGAGAATATCTTGAAAATAATAATTATGCTGTAGGAGATATGGGACTTTCGGAACCAGGTTCTACTTTCAAAATGGCAACTATGGCAGCACTACTCGAAGAAACAAATATTAGCTTGACAGATACCGTACAAACAGGAAACGGAAAGTACAAATTTACAGAAACCGCAGAAATGACAGACGTTAAAGAAGGAGGCTATGGCAAAATTACCATAAAAGATATTTTTGAAAAATCTTCGAATATTGGAACTTCCAAAATGGTATTCAAATACTTCAGAGAAAAACCCGAAAAGTTTTACCAATATCTCGAAAAATTCCACCTAACACAGCCATTAGGGTTTCAAATGTCAGGCGAAGCAAATCCAATTATAAAAAAACCAAGCGACAAATCGTGGAGTGCAACCTCGCTACCTTGGATGTCAGTGGGTTATGAATTACGTTTAGCACCCATTCATACTCTGGCATTTTGTAATGCTTTGGCAAATAATGGACGTTTTATTCAGCCTATTATCGTAAAAGCAACTATGCGAGGCGACAAAATCGTAGAAACCTTTAGCACCAAAACCTTAGCAACTAAAATTGTATCCGACAAAACTCTACAAACCATGCGTACACTTATGGAAGGCGTAGTAGAAAAAGGAACTGCAAATAATATAAAAACCTCTGAATATAAAATAGCAGGAAAAACAGGAACAGCCGAAAAAGTAGAAAAAGGTGCATACACAGAAAAACACTATACTTCTTTTGTAGGATATTTTCCATCAGATAACCCAAAATACTCTTGTATTGTGGTTATAGACAACCCAAAAACACAAAGCCAATATGGTGCTGTAGTGGCAGCACCTGTATTTAAAGAAATAGCAGATTTTGCCTACCGTTCTTATTTGATGAATAATGAATTTAAAAAAACAATTACTTATTTGAAACCGCCATTGATTAAAGGTGGAAACAAAGCAGATATTCAAACAGTAAGTAAAGAATTGGGTTTCAAAGCAGAAATATTAGCGACAAAAACAGAAAATAATACCGAATCAGATTGGGTATTTGGCAGAGTGCGAAGTGATAGTTTATTGCTATCTGATAACAAAATTTTTGACAATTTAGTGCCTAATGTAGTAGGAATGACCTTAAAAGATGCTATTTATTTGTTGGAAAATCGTGGCTTAGGTGTGGCTTTTTATGGAAAAGGCAAAATAACACACCAATCTATACGACCAGGAATTAAAATTACAAAAGGAACTAAAATTGTGCTTACCTTAGGAGATTAATCTATTTTGCTAAGAAAAATAAGTAATTTAGTTAGTAAAATAATAAATTACTATCCTATAAACCATAACCTATGAAATAACCAATAGGTTATGGTTTGCATTTCATACATCTTATTTTATATCTATTCCTTATGTATAAAAAAATATTTTTTTTTCTATCCATCTTTGTTAATTTTTTAAGTGCCTTTGCACAAGATGCACAATTTACACAATTTTTTAATACGCCTGTCTATATAAATCCTGCATTGACAGGGACTACCGAACAATGGCGGGCAAATCTTTTACACCGAAGTCAATGGCTTGCCATCGATGCACAACACTTAAGCACTACTTTGAGTGGAGAATTGCACATTCCCTTGATACGAAGTGGAGTTGGAATTTTGTTGAGCCACGATTTGGCAGGCATCGAAAGGTCGTTAAATACTTCTTTGGCTGCTTCCTATTCTTACTATATTCCATTCAAAAAATGGACAGCACGTTTGGGAGTGCAGGCAGGCATTGCCTATCAAAGTAGAGATTTTTCTAATTTGGTATTTGTAAGCCAAGTAGTTACACCTACACAGGGAGTTTCGGAGGCAAATTTGGCAACAAGTCGTTTATATGCCGATTTTTCGGGTGGATTTTTGGGCTACAGTCGCAAGTATTGGTTTGGTTTTGCAGCACACCACCTCAATTCGCCAATCAATTCGGATATTACTATTGGTTCTGTTTCTATACCTATGCGATTTTCTTTACACGCAGGAGCAAATTACTCTTTCAAAACAGGCAGGGAGTATGTATTCCTAAAACCTGCTATTTTATGCAAATTGCAAGGTGCTTCCAAACAAATAGACATCAACACACGCCTAAGTTTTCAAGACCTTCCACTAAGTTTAGGAGTTTATTATCGAGATTTCGTGTTTTTGGGTGGCTATCGTGATGCCTTAGCAGGTTCTGTAGGTTGGAGATTTGGAGATTTTGTATGTACCTATAGCTATGATTTCACTATTTCGGGTTTGACAATGGCTTCAGGTGGCACACACGAAATTTCTATTGTATTTGAATATGCAACTTTGGCACACAAGCAATTTTGGGGCGTAGATTGTCCTATTTTTTCTACTAAAAGTAGTAGGTAATACAAGTTGCATAACAACCGTATATTTGCATTTAGACGAATTAGGTTTTCCGCATCAAAATTTTCATTTACCACATAGTAACATAGACCACATAGAAAATTATTTTTTAACGTGAACTACGGATTAAAAGCCTACTAATGTAAGGGATATTTGCCTTTAGGCGAATATCCCTTTACTATTAAAATTAGATAGTTTATTATTAATACGTCAGCAATTCCCACTTTGGCAATTCAATGGTCAATTTTTGATATTTCTATAATTTAAAGCAAGTTAATATTTTATGCGAAAAAGTTTTATCCCTAAAAAAAGTCCTTACTTTATAGCAGAACTATATTCTTTTTCAAAGGATTTGAAAAATTTTGCACAACTCTACCAAAAGTTGACAAATGTCCATATGGTAAAATTGGAATAAAATTGCCAAAGTGGGAATTGCTGTTAATACGTGAACTACGGATTACTTTATTGATAATCAATGAGTTACAAGTAAAATATATAATAAATAAGTTGCGTAGCAACCGTATATTCGCCTTTAGGCGGGGCTGCCTAAGCGAATGAAATGTAAGGATA
>JBIKRY010000412.1:0-3205 GCA_044348925.1 Bernardetiaceae bacterium | reverse complement strand
GGCATTGCTAATGCTCAAAAAATTACCTGAAAAGATTAGTATAAAGAGAAAACGAAAAAAGGCACACAAAGATAATGAATACCTCAAAAAATTATTGACCTAAATTTTGATGCGGAAAACCTACAAAAGATTACACTTTTTTGTTTATCATTTTTATTTGTGTAGGTAATTTTTCTCTTTCTCTTTCCAAAGCAACCACCATGGCGTAGCAGGACTATGATGATGTTCGTAATGATAACCAAAAAAATAACAAGTCATAAAAGCAAGCCAATGATTTTTGGCTTGGCTGTGTGAATAATGCTTGTTGTTATGTTCTCCTTTATGTGGCAAATAAGTTCCAAAATAAAATAATTGAAAAGTAGATAAGACAGAAGGAAGTATCCAATACAATATTACGTTAGTAACAGGAAATACTAAAATTAATAAATTATAGCTAATTGCCATCAACAATACTTGCCAAATAGTAATATATTGTTTAGCAAAATTATAATACCAAATCCAAAATCCACCTCGATAGTAATCAGGGTCTTGGTCTGTTGCCACAAAACGATGGTGTAGATGGTGCTTTTGGTGAAGAGTTTTGTAATAGTTAAATGCAAATAAGCCCGCAAAAATCCAACCTACTGCATTATTTATTCGTTTGTTTGGGCAGACAATACTGTGCATTGCATCATGGGCAGTGATAAACATTCCTGTATATAAATGCGTCTGCAACAATACAAAAAAATACGTAAGCGGATTTGTCCAGCTGATGGTATAAAAAAATAACAAATAGCCTAAAGTAAAAGTCCACAAAAACAAAATTGTCATTGCAATATAAAAGCCTTTCATAAGTGTTTGTATTAGGTTTAATTTCTGTAATAATACCGCAAAATAGGTTATTTAACGTCAATGATAGATTAAAAATCTATATCATATTTTATTTACTTAGTTGGATAACGAAATAATTAATTTGTTTTGTCATGCTTTGCTCTGCATGATAAAATCTCAATAAGTAGAAATCTTACTTTTATTACAACCTAAATAAATAGGAAAAGTTAGCCAATTAAACAACTATAGCAAATTTTGTATAGGTTTTCCTGTAGAATAGCTAGCATTTTGTTTTCATGTGGCATTTTATTCTCCTAAAGGCGAATATACATTTGTTACAACACTTACATTTGATAGATAAGTTTTTTATTCACAATTCTTTTCCTAAATTGCACCCAAATTAAAAATTTACCATAAACAACGACATAAAACGTCTTTAATATATTTTACTATGGCTCTCGTAGAAATGCTAATGCCCAAAATGGGTGAAAGTGTCATGGAAGGCACTATTTTGAAGTGGTTAAAAAAAGTAGGCGACAAAATACAGCAAGATGAATCAGTTTTGGAAGTAGCAACCGATAAGGTAGATACAGACATTCCTACTTTGTATGCAGGTACGATTGCCGAAATATTGGTTACAGAAGGCGAAGTAGTACAAGTAGGAAGACCTATTGCAATCATCAATACGGATTCTTCAGACAATACTGTTAGTACGCCAAAAACTCCAGTTGCCCAAACAAAAGTAATGGAAACAGTTGCCAGCATACAAGCAGAAGTGCAAAATGCAGCCAACCGTTTTTATTCTCCTTTGGTGATGAGTATGGCGAGGGAAGAAAAAATTTCTATGCAAGAGTTGGAAAATGTGATGGGAACAGGCAAAGATGGCAGAGTTACCAAGCAAGATATGACTGCGTATGTAGAAGCCAAAAAATTAGGACAACATACAGCCAACAAAGTAACTACACAAAATACGGTAAATGAAGTAGTTAGCAATGCTTCGGCTGGTATTGCAAGCCCAAAAATAGAAAACAAACCATTAGAACAAGTAAAACCAGCAGTATCGTATTCGGGCAATGTGGAAATTATAGAAATGGATAGAATGCGAAAAATGATTGCACAACGTATGGTAGATTCTAAACGTATTTCGCCACACGTTACTTCTTTTATCGAAACAGATGTTACCAATGTAGTAAATTGGCGAAATGCAAATGTCAAAGCATTTAAAGAGAAAGAAGGAGTAAGTTTGACTTATACACCAATCTTTTTATGGGCAGTGGCACGTGCTATCAAAGATTATCCACTTATCAACTGTTCGATAGATGGCGAAAAAATTATTCTCAAAAAAGATATTAACATTGGTTTGGCGGTGGCTTTGCCTTCTGGAAATTTGATTGTACCTGTTATCAAAAATGCAGACCAATTAAATTTGCTTGGTATGGCACACAAAGTAAATGATTTGGCAAAACGTGCAAGAGAAAATAAATTAGTGCCAGACGAATTGAGTGGTGGTACTTATACCGTTTCGAATATAGGTTCTTTTGGAAATATGTTAGGAACACCTATTATTATGCAACCACAAGTAGCTATTTTGTCTTTGGGTGCTATTATCAAAAAACCTGCAGTTATCGAAACTCCACACGGAGATTTGATAGGGATTCGTCAAATGATGTTCTTATCACATTCCTACGACCATAGAATTGTGGATGGTGCTTTAGGTGGTATGTTTGTGCGTAGAGTAGCAGATTATTTAGAAAAATTTGATGTTACACAAAAAATTATATAAGCAATGTAATTTGCATAGTTGTAGTACGTAGCTCCTGCTACGTACTTTTTTGTAATAAAACGTAGTTTTTATAACGAAAAATACACATTTTTACCGAAAATAGAGTTTTAAAATTAGACTTTTTACTACATAGCTGGAGTTACGTAGTTAGTTTCAATTTTAACAAATAGTTAAGCAACGCAAAAACTAAACTTTTTGCTCTTTTTATTGTGTAATTTTTATGCAGTGTTTGTTCAATTTCCTACCTATCAACCCGCACAATCTTCGAATTTGGGGAGTTTTGGCAGACAATTTACTCCCATGCAAGCAAATCCAACCCAACAAAATCAACAACTTATTCAATGTAAACTATGGATACCGTATATTCGCCTTTAGGCGAATGAAATGTAAGGATAAAAATGAACTTGGTTATAAATTCACAAATTTTGAGAAATAATTACTATTTTTCTTTCAATTTACCTCACTCATTCGCCTAAAGGCGAATATACAGCAATTCCCACTTTGAGATATGTAACTCATTGATTATCAATGCTTATTTATTCATTATTTTTCCCATTTTAGGTAATTCATTGATTATCAACAAATTACTAAATGCAAAAAAACGAGTTAAAT
>JBIKRY010000139.1:0-11749 GCA_044348925.1 Bernardetiaceae bacterium | reverse complement strand
TTAAAAGTCGTTGTGCTTTGCAACCAATCCTCTAATAAATGACTTTCCCATATCCTTTCCAAGCCAAAAAGAGTTTCAAGGTCTTGTGTTTCCCAACTTTCAAAATTTCTCATAGTTTTATCGTTTTGATTTTCACAAAAATACGAAAATAATTAGTAAGATGATAAGTTTTTAGTTAGTAAATTACACATAACTTACTAACTAAAGAATTACTGGGCGGCATTCCGCTAACTTACTAATTGCCTCCTCTTCCCCTTTTTCTATTGCCACCTCTACGGCTTCTTTTGCCAAAGCCAACAACCTTTCACTTTCGGCACGCAAAAACTACTTTTTATTCTTTTTGTTTTTGGCAGCTATCTTTTTTACATCTTTTTCTACCTTATTTCCTTCACTTTCCAAACGTCTTTTTACTTTGCTTATGTCTTCGGCAGGAGGTAGATTTTCGGGTTTTACGCCACGTTCTAATAGCATTTTCCGAACCGCTAAATTATTGTCTATGTGTTCTTTGGTTATTTTTTGCTCTCCTTTCAAATCCTTTTCTGTTACATTATGGCTAGTAAGTTCGGCTGCAAAATCTTTGGCTTTCAGGGTAAGCGTAGGTAAAAAATCTGCTAAAGGTTTGCCTTCTGTTACGCCTAATTTCTTTTTCATCTCTAAGGTACTAAAACCACCAAACAAAGCATTATCTCCTTTTGAACGGATATTAGCAAAAGTTTGGTCATTGATACCTCTTTCATAAATAATTCCCGACAATTTTTTTTCGGATTTGCTTAGTTTTTCTCTTGCTGAAATTCGGGCAATATCTAATAATCTTTGCTCAATAATCTCTTGTTTGCGAGTTTGCACAGCAAAATAAGTTTGGGCAAAGGCAATTTCATTTTTCGAAGCATCACCATTTTGAGCTACCAAATAACAAGCATAACGAGTAAGGGCAATATCAGTAATTTCTCTTTTTGAGCCACTACCCAACTCAACCATTTTGTTGGTTTCAACGAAATGGTCTGAAATACTAATTTCGGCATTTTGGCAGGCTTCTTTGGCTTTTTCAAGCACTTTTTCAAAGTTTCGCCAATCCTTATAACCCAAAATCTCTTGTAATTCTCTGGCACTCCAACATTCTATATTTGAAATTTCATAACAAGCATTTTCAAACTTATCGAGAAGTTCTTTTATTTTTTCTGTTTGCATGGCTCTTAAATTTTCACAAAAATACGAAATAAATTGTAGCATAGACTTTAGTCTATGCTTTTTTAAATGCACAGACTAAAGTCTATGCTACAACAATTTTTCTGCCTCCTCTTCCCCTTCTTCTATTGCCACTTCTACTGCTTCTTTTGCCAAAGCTAACAGCCTTTCACTTTCGGCACGCAAACGGAAACTTTCTTGGACTTGTAAGGAAATTTGAGTTTGAAGGTCAAAGTCAATATGCGGAATATACATATTGCGAATAGTCGGTAAATCTGTATTTTGTCTTACACTTGCTTGGGCAATATTTCGCAATAAGTAATATTCTTTTGCTACTTTTTGGATATACAAACCAACAAAATGAGGTTGGAATTTGCTAAAATCTTTTAAACGAATACGAATAGTAAAAGAGGCAAAAAGCCAATTTTCCTGTTCTTTACTAACCACACCCACATCTCCCACTGTCCCCATTTGAGAAATAATAATATCTCCTTCTTTTGTGTAAAATCTTTTATTTAGTTCTGACGTATTCGTTATTTTGTCTAATTCTCCAACTACTGAACATTGTTTTAAATTCATTCCTTTGATATAGGGAATCCCTGAACCATCTTCTGAGTATAAACTTGTTGGTACTGTGCCATAATTAACTTCCGAACAAATATCTTCAACCAAACTATAACCTTGCGATTTTACTAAATTTTCTACAATTTCATATTTAGGTTGCCAATATTCTGCATCAAGTCTGCCCGAAGCAAGAAAACTATCTTTGAAAGATTTGATATTATAATTGGTTTCAACTTTCTTACTTTCAAAATTATTCAAACCCAAAGCCTCTAATAATAGATTTTCTGCGGAGGTGTAAAGGGTTTTGCTTTCTTCATTTATATTTTGTGCTTTTTTTATCAGAAGTTCAATTTTATTTTGAAAACTAATTGTAACATTTGGAATAACGAAATTTTTGATAACTTGATAATCCAAAGCAGGACGAGTTACACCAACAATATTTTTATCAGACTGCAATTTTCCCATACGAGAGTTTAAGAAAGTTGATAAAAAATAAGGGTTTAAGGTTTGTTTAAGTGTAATTTTTACAGAGTGTTGATTAATATTTTCGCCTGCTAAATTTTTCGGAACAACCGCACTTTTACCATAAGACACTCCTGTAATAGTTAATAAAACATCATTTTCTTTTAATTGACTTCGTTTGATTTCATCATTTTGATTTTGAGAAATATAAACTACGTCACCTAAATTAAAATAGTTCTGCATAATATTTTGAACTCTTAAAAACATTATACCTTTATCTTGATACTCTGCTCCCAAAGGCGTTGCACCACCTGTCAAATGCTTAATATGTTCGTTAAGCCTTGAATATCCATTTGTATGTTTTTTTAAGTTTTCAATATTTTGCAAATATTTTTTTTGTAAATATTCACTATCAATACGTAATGTATGATTATCCATTGCTAATTCACTCAACCAAATTTCGCTAATTTCTAGCCCTTCCAATAAACTTTTGTATTTGAGTTCATCAAAAGGGCTGTTTAAAAAAAACTTAGTTTCTCTTTTTTAGCAAATTCTATAAATGCTTCCGCTATTCCGTCTGGGCTTCTCTCTCCGTTTGCATATTCTACTGCAAAAAGGTCATGTTCCACTATTTCGTGGTTATTTCTATCTTTTATCTGCTTTCCTTTTTCATCTGTCCGATAGATTTTCACGCCGCTGTTGTCTTTGCCTTGTGCTTGCATGGTGGCAAAAAATATAGGATAGTCAAGCCCCCCATCTGCCGAAGAGGGAGTACATTGTGCTTTCATTTCGGGTGTCCATTTCTGCACCAAAAGCACACTTGTTTTTGTGCCTGTGTGTGGCTTAAACGTATTTCCGTGCAAGCCCACAACTGCCAAAATTCTGCAATTTTGGGCTATAAAATCTCTGATTTGCTTGTCCGAACTGTTGTTAAACCTGCCTTGTGGCAACACTACCGCCATTCTACCACCAGCTTTGAGCATATCGAGATTTCGTTCTATAAACAAAATATCCCGACTTACTTTTTCGTGCCAGCCTTTTTCTCTTGTTAGTTTTCTTTTTACACCATCTTCTGTTATGTCTTTTGTTTCATATTTTTTGGCAAGTTCATATTTGTTTATGAGCCTTGCATCTTTTATATCTCCTGCAAACGGAGGATTTGCCATCAACACATCAAACTCCATAGTCTTAAAACTATTTTTTTGTGTTTGCAAGTGTTCAAAATTATCAAAACCTTTGCCATAAAGTTTACGCCAATCTTTGCGGTTATTAAAATCAACTTCCCACCTTTCATAATCTAAACTATTCATTTGCAATACATTCGTTTCTCCATCACCCGCAATTAAGTTTAGAGTTCTGCCCACTCTTACAGCTTTTTCGTCAAAATCAATAGCAAAAACTTTGTTTCGTACATAGTCTTTTTGTTCTTCTGTTTTTTCTTCTGTCGTAAACAAATTATTTTTTGTAGGTTCTTGCTGTTGCCAAACATGAAAAATGGTATGCACAGGAAAACCGCAACTTCCCGAAGCCGTATCTATCATATATTCGTGCGGCTTGGGGTTTAGCATTTTCACACACATATCAATCACATATCTCGGCGTAAAATATTGTCCTTTGTCGCCTTTTGCATCTTTGTTTATCAAATATTCGAAAGCCTCATCTATCACTTCGAGATTAGAGTTAAATAATTTGATGTCTTGCAAATAAGCTACACAGGTTTGCAAATGGGCATCTGTTAGCTTTATTTTGTCGTCTTTCAAAAAAATACCTGTCCATTTTGCCTTTGCTTTATCAAAAAGGTCATCAATTTGGTGTTTTGTATCTGTTTCTACGCCCAAATTGCGAAATTCTAAAGGTCTAAAATTTTTGTACACATTGTCAAAAAACCTTTTAATAGTTTTTTCATTTTCTGTTGCTGGCACAATTTTATTCGCCTTATCTATATTCAATTTGCCGATAAAAGCAGCAAATTCGGCAAAATAAATATGTGGATTATTTTCAAAAAAACTATTCAATTTGTCTTTGTCTTTCCCCGCTTGGTGTTCATCAAAAAGTTTGGTAAAAATTAACTTAAAAGCCTCTTCAAACACATCTACCCCTGCATTTGCCAGCACTTCGTCCTCAAACTCCTCAATAATATCTTTCAAATGCTTTTCTTGCAATTTGTCTTTTTTGATAAGTTCAATAATTGTAAACCTTTCATTAAAAATATCTTTTAGAGTCTGCAAAAAAGTAGGAATATTATCAATAGGCTCAAAAATATTTGGGTCTTTGCGGTGATAATACTCTATTTCCTGCCCGTTTGTCCATACGCCAATCGGGGCACCTGTGCCATTGCAATAACTTTTTAGCTGTTCTTTTCCTTCTTTTTGCTTAGGCTTTTTGAGTTCTATGACAATATACGGAATTTCTTTTTCCTTTGCCAAAATCACAATATCTGCCCTTTTTGAATTATCAGAACCAAAAGTTACAGGATATTCAACAATAATTTTATTTGTAGGATATTGATACTGTTCTGTCAAAGTCATTAAATAAAGTTGTCTTACTACTTCTTCAGGCGTAAGCACTACCTCTTTTTTGCGAACTAAGCAAACTACTTTATACGTAATTTTGCCTTTACTTTCTTTTTCAATTACTTGATTTTCAAGGTTTTGTATTTGCGTTTCACTAAATTGTGTGAGTTTGTAACTGCTATCTTTGAGAATTTGGCTAATTCGTATCATTTTTATTATCGTTTTAGATAAACAAAAGTAATAAAATTTCTATCGAAAACAACAATATAAGGACTGCTCAATAAAAACCTATTTCTAAAAAAATAAATATTTTCCTCTTTTAGCTACACGATAAAATGTTATCTTTGCAAACTAAGATAAAATTGTACCAAAATGACTACCACCAAAAACTATTCGTTTGCGTCTGCTATGTTGCACCACAAATGCCCAAAATGTCGTCAAGGCAATATGTATAAAAGTTCTGCCTTCGATTTGTTTAATTATGCAGCTATGCACACACATTGCCCGCATTGTAACCTAAAATTTGAAGTGGAACCAGGTTTCTTTTATGGTGCTATGTTTGTGAGTTATGCGATTGCAGTGGCTACTATTGGCGTATGTTTTACAATCGTGTATCTTTTGTTTGGAAATCCTGAAACTTGGGTCTATATGACGGTTATCTGTGCAATAATTGTATTGATGATGCCTCTTAATTTTCGTTATTCACGTACTTTGATGTTACATTTATTTGGTGGTGTAGATTTTGTTGGTACAAAATAGAGAAATAAATATAAGTTTATTGTAAACTTTCCAAATCTTGAAGACTTGGAAAGTTTAAAAATTATTCTTTTCTATACCAAATTTACAAACTACTATTTATTTCGACTTCCGACCTTCTTGCAGAATTATCTAAGGTATTATTTGCACGAATGATTGGGTCATTTCTAAACCATTTATTTTTTAGTTTGTGTTCTAAAAATTGGTGAATAGGCACAATAAACAAAGCAATGATAGCATTTGCCAACAATACCAAAAAAGGCTCACGTTGCGTAATAGCTTCGATATAAGGGTCTGTAAGCAACAAAATAAATTCGAAACACAATAAAAAAGTAAAAAACAGCATTTTCTCGACAAAACTTACAGCAATATTAAATTTGCCAAAAATAAAAATACAAACAAATAGCAAAATCGTAAAAAAGAAAATACCCGAATATTGCAAGCTATTTTTTCGTTCTCTTTCTGCATTTTGTTTTTCTACTTCTTTTTGATGTTTTTTAATTTCAAACGCAGCTTGTAAATCCGCTATTTTTTTGTTGCTTTCTTCATTATACAAAGAATCTTTGATGGCTACCGAAAGATTAAGAAATTTGTACGCAGCCGAATAATTATTAAGTTTGGTATAGGCTAATGCAAGTCCATCACAAGCTGCTTTTACATCTGGTTGCAAATGTGCATTACTTGCCACTTGGAGGCTACTATCAAATAAAATTGCCGATTTTTTATAATTTTCTTGTATGTATTCTACTTTTCCTAATTGTAAATAAGATAAAGAAAGTCCATGCTTGTCATTTATTTTGCGATTTAGTTCCAAACTTTTTTCAAAATAGGATTTTGCTTTGGGATAATCTTTTTGGGCAATATATGCCTCGCCAATATACAAAAACGAATTTGCCAGCCCCCAATTATCTTTGATTTTTTCTCTAATTCGCAAGGCTTCATAATGATACATCAAGGCTCTATCTATATTTTTTTGTTGTATATAGGCATTTCCTAAGCCATTGCTTAGTAAAGTAGCTACAAATTTTTCATCTTTTACAGATTTGGCTATTTTTAAGGCTTTGTGAAAATAGTCTATTTGCTTGTCATATTCTTTTTGGGCTTCATATACCGAACCCAAATAGCCATAAATTTTTGCTATTTTGGTACTATCTTCCAAAATTTCATACATAGGTAATGCTTTCAACAAATATTCAGAATCTTTGAAATAATTGCCCTGAAAATAATAACTACCTGCTATTTGCAAATACGCATCGGCTGTTCCTTTTTTGTAACTACTCTGCTCGGCAAAATATAAGGCTTGCTGGGCATATTCATAGGCTATTAATGGTTGTGAGGCTTGAAATTCATTGGCAATTTCATTTAATATATTTACCTTTTCTATATTATTTTTAGCAATATTTAATTGCATAAAAAGGCTATCCAAAGCATTTTGATTTTGTGCAAACAAAGAAATATCTATAGCAAAGACAATCAAAAATGTCCATAGAAAGTAACGTAATTGCATAGCATTTTGATAAAGAAATAGAAAATAATAGTTTTTTCTTACATCTCTCAAATTTTATGCAAAGATTGGTTTTATAGCTATTTTATTGAAAAATAGCTATAAATAGTCTTAAAATAATAGAAAAATTACAAAACCAAACAAAATATAGTAGAAACTATGATAGTTTAGTAATCGGAATAATCATTAGCAAATTTTTTAATGAAAAATCAAATGTATTAACTTGCTAATAAGACTATTAAACTTACAAAACCAATAAAAATACCAAGTAAATTGCCCGTCAAAACCTCCATTGGTTTGTGTGCTAACAAGAATAGACGCGAAGAGGATACAATGCCTGCTAACAAAATAGCAACCAAAATAGGAAATAATAATTCATAACGATTATCATGATATTGTAAAGCAAATAAAATACCCACCGAAGCCCCA
Source organism: Bernardetiaceae bacterium (assembly GCA_044348925.1). Lineage (GTDB taxonomy): Bacteria > Bacteroidota > Bacteroidia > Cytophagales > Thermoflexibacteraceae > JAAFKA01. The sequence continues at coordinate 4,336 of JBIKRY010000139.1, read as the reverse complement.
ATTCCTGCACTGTGCATACTCACCTTGTGGTATAAATTAAGAATAGTTGCCAAACAAACTACTAATGCTGTGCTAATCATCAAGTACGAGAGCAAAGTTCCTTCAAATACGCCATAACTAAACAAAAACGCAAGACTTGCATAAAACATAGTAGTTATCAAAAAAGGTTTGCGTCTGTCGGTTTGTTCTACCATTTCAAAACTTTTTATTTGTTTGGAATACAACAAAAACCAAGTAACAGAAACAGGAAAACAAAATGTACCTAAAAAGATAAATGCCAGCAAATACAACTTGATAGTAGGACTCCAGACCATAAAACAGGGGCTAAGAAAAAACAACACAGCAAACAAATAAGTAGGTATGCAAGCAGGGTGCAAAAAATAAGAAACAAATTTGGCAAGACGAAAAAGCATAAAATAGTGTTTTTACAAAAGTAGTAATAATTTGCAATAAATTTGCAACAGAAATAATCCCCAAAAGTTATACTAAAAACTAATTGGTTATATCCAAAGATGTCATCTTTTTTTCAAAGATGACATCTTTATGTTCTGTTTTTTATAAAATTATTTTAGTTTTAGTATATTTTGCGTAGAACATAGGTTTTGCATATTTGCTTTTAGGCAAATAAGGTCTTTAGAAATCGAAACGTAAAGTTTTTTGCTACCATAAAACCAGAGAAAATTTCCAAAAGCAATATTTTTGAATAAGTTTGGAAAAAATTTGGAAAAATTAAAAATATTTTCCTAACTTTTACGCAAAATTAATTCCACAAACCAACACAATTTTTATGGACAACCATTTTAGCAAGGTAAAGCATTACCTACAAGAACTTGGCTACGATATTACACACGAAGACCCAATCGAAGAATTGTATGTGATTAATGACGAAAGTAATGGTATCAAAAATCTAATTATAGATTGTGAGTATCCTATTTTAGTAATTGAACAATACATTTTTTCGTTAAGCAATACGACTTCCGAAAATTATAGGCTTTTGTTGCAAAAAAATCGTGAAATCGTACATGGTGCTTTTGTGGTAGATGAATCAGGCAAAAGAGTATTATTTAGGGATACTTTGCAATTAGAAAACTTAGACCTTAATGAATTAGAAGGAACACTAAATTCCTTAAAATTATTGATTGCAGAATATTCTTCAGAATTATTGGCAATGATGAAATAATTTTTGACTATTATTTATCTTTTCGGCAAATTCTCTCTGTATTTTGGCAACAAAAATATAGGATAAATTATGCAAAAAAAGTATAAAATTACAACCCTATTTTTACATTTTTCGTTACTATAAAGAAATTTTAATCTTACTATCATGGGAATTTTCAGTAGATTATTTGGAATTGGAAAGGCAGAGGCACACAACGCCCTTGATAAATTAGAAGACCCTATCAAAATGAGTGAACAGGGCATTCGTGATTTAAAAGAAGACCTTAACAAAAGCCTTCAAGGTTTAGCAGAAATCAAAGCATTAGCCATAAGAACCCGCAACGACAACGCCAAATTCAAAAGTGATGCGTTGGCAGCAGAGCAAAAAGCAGTAGCTTTGTTGCAAAGAGCACAAACAGGACAAATTACCGTACAAGATGCAGACCGTTTGGCAGGCGAAATGTTAAAAAATAAAGAAAAATTTGAGCAGGAAGCACAACGTACTGCCAAAGAATTGGCTTCGCATGAGGCTTCTGTTGTAAAAATGGAGCAAAATATCAACACCTTGAAGTCAAAAGTGAATACGTATGAAAATGAATTGCGTACACTCAAAGCAAGAGCTAAAGTAAGCGAAGCAACCAAAAAAATCAACAAGCAATTAGCACAAGTAGATTCGAGCAGTACGGTTGCAATGTTGGAAAGAATGAAAGAAAAAGTAGCACAAGATGAGGCTTTGGCAGAATCTTATGGTTCTATTGCATTAGAAAGCAAAACTGTAGATGACGAAGTAGATAAAGTATTGAGTGTTTCGTCTGGTAATTCGGAATCTTTGTTGGCTTTGAAAGCAAAAATGGGTTTGTTGGGTACAGGTAACGAAACTCCTCCACCACCTGCCCCATAAGGATTGTTTTAAAATAAAAACAGAATTTGCTAAGTGCCTAATTTTTAGATTAGGCACTTTTTTATTTGCCAAACATTCGTTTGAAAAAACCACCACCGCCTGCGGCTTTTGCAGGACTTTCTTTTTTGCCAAACATTCCACCTGTGATACCACCCAACAAACTGCCAATAGTTTGGAAAAGATATTGCCACAACCGAATAGAAGTATCCATAGCAGTATTGTGCATTTTTAGGATAACGTCTTGCTCGGAGGTTTTCATATCCAAAAACTTGGTAGTAACATAAGAAGTAATATCTCCCTCAATTTGTACTACTGTTTGTAATAAAATATATTGTGTACCTATTTCGTATGCTTTTCGGATTACAGACATTTGGTCTGGATTGAGTTCATAGTCTTTGTGTTTGTGCAATTCTTTGACATTTATATCGTTGTCCCAATGAAAATTTGGGTGTGCTTCTTCATCAGGAGTAGTACCAGCAGCACTTGCCTCTTGGGCAATAGCTTCTGATTCCTCTTTCAACTGCCCAAACACATCAAGTATGGTATTGCATTGGTCATGAATACGCCCAATTAAAAGTAATCTTCGCTGAAATTTCTCTTTTTCTTCCGTATCCATTGTTGCATTTACTCTATCTTGGTAAATGTCCCATAAACTATCTGATTTAATTAGCATTTCTTTGTAAGCCTCTCTACCACCATTATATTTGAGATAGCCTTTTACGTCTTTATTTTCGGCAGGTGGTTCTTCGCCATCTATAAATGCTTGATACCTACCTAATTTGATACGATAATCTTCTGCCAAATCACAAAGTAAACGGCGAAAATTATTAGGTTTTGTACCACCCAAATTTTCGGTAACAATGGTATTGATTTCTAACCGCAAAAGGTCAGAGGCTAATTTTTTTAGGGCTAAACTCATTATTGATTCAAAAAAGTTGTTTCACTACAAAAATAGATTTTTTATACTAAAATGCAACAAAAATTTATTTTTTATGTTTTTAAACAATTTAATTATTTCTATGTCTAAATTTAAACATCTAAACTATTGGCATAATGAAAAAACAAATTTTATTTATCGTGGCTTTGTGTCTATGTAGCGTAGGCACTTTATCGTCTTGTAAAGATACGCCTGCACCGAGCAGTAGCACAAGTACGCCTCCTACGACTACTACAATGTATTTCCCACCTATCAATAGCACAGATTGGCAGACAGTTAGTCCTTCGTCTTTAGCTTGGAATGAAACGGAGTTAAATAATCTATATCCGTATTTGCAACAAAAAAATACCAAAGCATTTATTATCTTAAAAAATGGCAAAATTGTAGCCGAAAAATATTTTGGCACATTTACCGCAGATAGTTTATGGTATTGGGCTTCGGCAGGCAAAACAATGACAGGATTGCTGGTTGGCATTGCTCAACAAGAAAAATTATTGAATATCAACGAGATGAGTTCCAAATATTTGGGAATTGGTTGGACTTCTTTGCCCGTAGAAAAGGAAAATCTCATTACCATTCGCCACCAACTTACAATGACCACAGGACTAAGTGACGCAGGTGATGACGATTGTACCCTAAGAATTTGTTTGCAATACAAAGCAGATGCAGGCACCCGTTGGGCATACCATAATGCACCTTATACAATGTTGGATAAAGTAATAGAAAAAGCAAGTGGAATGAGTTTTAATACCTATTTTCAACAAAAAATAAGAGATAAAATAGGTATGAATGGCACATGGTTTCGAAGTGGTTACAACAATGTCTATGCAAGCAATGCACGCAGTATGGCACGTTTTGGCTTACTTTTGCTCAACAAAGGCAAATGGGATACGAATAATATACTGAATGACGAAAATTATTTTACTAACCAAACTACAAGTTCACAAACTCTAAATCTATCTTATGGCTACTTAACTTGGTTGAATGGAAAAACAAGTTTTATGTTGCCAACAATACAAACAGTTTTTGCAGGTGCTATGATTCCTAATGCACCTACAGATATGTATGTAGCATTAGGTAAAAATGACCAGAAAATATATGTTGTGCCTTCGCAAAATTTGGTAATTATTAGAATGGGAGAAACAGCAGGGGGGATTTCTTTGGCTGCCTCTGGATTTGATAACGAATTGTGGGGCAGACTAAAAACTATCATCAAATAAGGAATGTAATTTGCGTAGCAATTCTGAATTTTTAATGGTAAATTCTAAATTATTTAGGTAGTTGCTTATCAATAACTTAAATTAATTTCTCCTTACTATATGTATAGAATATAACATAGC
>JBIKRY010000138.1:0-11797 GCA_044348925.1 Bernardetiaceae bacterium | reverse complement strand
CTGCCGATACTGCATTTCCCGAAACTACTTCAAAAGAAACTGTTAAACCCGAAGTCGACCTCGCAAATAATTCCACTAAATCACTACTGAAAACTCTATCTGGGATAGAATCAAAGGTAATAATTTGCGTGTTTTGTGTAGGTGCTGGCGGTGGCGGTACAATTGGAGTTCCAACTTGTACAGTAAACGGAATTACTGCCGAAACGCAACCTGTTGTCGTATTTCTAAGAGTCAAGTTAAAATTATATGTACCTGCTGCACTTGCTGGAACTGTAACTGCAATTGGTGATGCAGTCAAAGTTTGGTTGCTAACTGCTGTAAAACCTGCCATTGCATTTGGTAAACCTGTTGTAATGCTGTATTGGTTTGGTGTACCAACAGGTGCAGAGTAAGGCAAACTAAACAAAGTGGAAGTTGTTAAAATATTTGCAACTGTTCCTACAGTAACACTTGGCAAAGCATTTACTGTACTTGTAGGAATTGCTACATTTCGAGTAGTTGCATTGGTACTTGTGTGTGTAATATTTCCGTTTGCACCATTTGTAGCTGTTGCAGTTTGGCGAACAAAAATAGTTGTTGGCGTTACTGTATTTGTAGCATTAGGTGTTATGCTCAACGTATTAGTAAAACCTATTGCAGTAGTCAAACTAATTTCAAAACCTGTTGGGGCAGTTACAACAATATTTGCTGCTAAATTTGCTCCTTCTACAGTATATTGTTGCTCTGTAGAAACCGTACCTGCACAACTTGTAAAAGCTGTTAAAGTAGCAACAGACGTAGTAATAGTTGGTGTTAAAGCTGTGCCTTGCAAAGCAAAATCATAATTTAATTCATCACAATCATTACTAACTAAATTAATAGTAGCATTTCTTGTACCTGCTGCAGTTGGTAAAAAACGAACAGTAATGGTCAAAGGAGTTGCAGTTGTAACCGTTGCAGGGAAAGTTGGTGGAGTTACCAAAGTAAATTCACTTGCATTCGTACCTGTAAAGTTAATTGCTGTTACGGTCAAATTACCTATATCTGTGTTTTGAATCACAAAAGTTTTTGTAATTCCTAAACCTATTGGTGTACTTCCCAAAATTGTATTATCTGCTATTGCAGGTGTAATATCACCTTTTGGAATGTTGATAGCATTTCCTTGTACATTGATTTCTGGTTGTGCAACTGGTGTACCTACGATAACGCCATTTCCTGAACCATCTACCCAATTGGAAGTTGCACCTGTCAAAGCAAGGTTTGTAGCTGTACCATTCAAGGCATTGGCAGTCAAGTTGTTTACCGTAGTAAGACCTGTATTTGTGCCACCTGCTACTCCTTGATTAAAGTTGTAATAAGCTATCAAATTTGCTTCATTTCCTGCTAATTCACGTTTATTTCTTTCCAATAATTGTGAACAAGTTTTTGCGACATTCCAAACACGAACTTCGTCAATAGCACCATTGAAAAATTCTACAGTTGGAACTAAGTTTGCACTTGCCTCTGCACCAATGATAAAACCATTACTTACTGAATAAGAAATAGGGAAATTTGCACCTGCATCAAACATTGCTACTTCCAAACCATCAATAAATAATTTTTCAAATCTACCATCATAGGTTACTGCAAAATGATGCCAACCAGATGCCAAACCTGTAGAAGGTGCATTAATAAAACGAGTTGCTCCATTGATACGTACTCCAGCACTGATTTCGTTAGTGCCTCTTGTGTAAAGTGCATAACCACCTGTTTCTGTATTTCCTGCCATAGTAGAGTTTACCATACCTGTTGTCCAGCTATTGCGGAATGCCCACAATTCCAAAGTTACTGCTGTAGTTGGTCTTAACAAAGCACTATTTGTGCAGACAACATAGTCATTTACTCCGTCAAAATTCATTGCATTATTGATACTTGTACCAACTTGTATCGTAAAAGGAACAACTGTAGAAGTACAATTTGCATTATTTACTGTCAAATTAAAGTTGTAAGTTCCTTGCACTGCTGCTGGAATGGTAACTGTAATTGGTGAGGCTGTAATAGCTGCATTGGTTACTGCTACAAAACCTGCCATTGCATTTGGCGTACCTGTTGTGATACTGTATTGCGTTGGTGTGCCTGTAGTTGCTGTGTAAGGTAAGTTAAACGAAGTTGCACCAACAGTTACGTTTGCTACTGTGCCTAATGTGATAGTAGGAGAAGCAATGATAGTAATGGTTGCTGTTTCTACTACTTGTGGACAAGCACCTTGTGCTGCAATAGTATTCGTAACAGTATAAGTTCCTGCTGTACTTGTTGCCAAATTTACCTGTCCTGTGGTTGCACTTACAAAATTTAAACCTGCTGGAGTTGCTGTAAAAGTTCCTGCAATGCCACCACCTGTAAAAGTTGGGCTTGGGTTTGTTGCCGAAGAACAATAATTTGGAATTGCACCGTAATTAAAAGTTCCTATTGCTTGAATATTTACATTTAAAGCTACTGCATTCGTTGTCAAATCACAAGTTGCTGCACCTATTGTATTAGTAACCACACAACGGTAACTACGTCCATCAAAACTTGCACCTACGCCTGTTAAAGTCAAAGTAGCAGTATTTGCATTAGAATATACTCCACCATTGCTAATATTTGCAAATGGATTTACGCCAATTGCTTCTTGCCATTGGTAAGACAAAGTGCCTGTTCCTGCGGTTGCTGCTACAGTAAAAGTTGCATTACCAACCCCACAACGACTTACTGCGGTTGGTTGTGTATCTATAGTAAAGCCTGCCGAACAACCTACAACAATTGTATAGTTTTGCGTTGCTATACAATTATTTGCATCTTTAGCCTGCACAGTAAAGTTAAATGTACCTGTTGCGGTTGGTGTACCACTCAAAACTCCTGCTGCTGTCAAAGTCAAGCCATTTGGTAAAGTACCTGCCGAAACCGTAAAAGTATAAGCTGCTGTTCCACCTGTTGCAGCAAAATTTACCGTTGTATAAGCTGTTCCTAATGAACCATTACCTACAGTTGCTGGAGTTATTGTAATAGTTGGGCAACTTACCACAATCGTATAAGCACGTGAGCCTGTGCAAAGAAATGCACTTGCGTCAGTTGCTGTTACTGTAAAGTTATATGTTCCTGCAACTGTTGGAGTACCTGATAAAACTCCAGCTACCAAAGTTAAACCTGTTGGCAATGTACCTGCCGAAACTGCAAAAGTGTGCGGTGCTGTGCCACCTGTTGCGGTGAAAGTTACGTTTGTATAGGCTGTACCCGTTGTTCCGTTGCCTACTGTTGCAGGATTTACCGTAATTGTTGGACAACCTGTTGCATTAACAACGCCTGTAATTGGGAAAACAAATGGATTTGCTACTAAATCATTGGTAGTAAATTGAATATTTCCTGCAAAAGTACCTGCTGCTGTTGCATTTAATTGCACTTGGAAAGTAGTTGTACCTCCTGCTGCTACTGAAGTTGGGAAAAGTCCCACCAAACTATAACCTGTAGGCAAAACTAATGCACTTACATCTAATTGCGATAAACCCGTATTATTGATTGTAAAAGTTTTGATTACAGGATTTCCAATCGTAGTAGTACCATAATTAGTAATTGTAGTAGTATTGTTAGGAATATTTGTAGTATTATCTAAAACTTTGATAATTGGTTTGTGCATATATACACGCATAGACACAGGAAAGTGGTCGGATACGGTTTTTCCATCAAAGTTTTTGTTTGCAAAGTTAGGAACGTCATATACATTTGGAATTAATACAGTTCCTGGCAAATATTCGTCATACAACTCATCAGAAACCGCCATGTGGTCAATCATATCTGTATAGGTATTGCTCACATAAGACCTCCAACGGTCATCACTTAATTGTTTGGTAACATAACGGAAATTTGTCGAGTTGATAAAAGCTGAGAAACTACTTGGCGTATTGGCAGGATAATCACTTGCAGCAGTAAAATCTGCATCTTCGTTATGGTCACCACCAATAATAATTCGGTCATTTGGAAAATCAATGTCTAATTGTTGTTTTAAAACATTGAAATCGTATTGACGACGTGTATAGCCTTCGGTTCCTGGGGTTGTATTTGCTTTTGCGTGTAAAGAAATTAAACGTGCACGGGTAGTAACACCATTTAAAGTTACATTTACCGTAAGCATAGCAGGAAAACGACCAGATGCCCAGAATTGAGAAGCATTGCCTGTTGGATAACCTGTTACCACATAATTTTGCAAATAACATACAATATTACCACCATTCACCGTCATATCAGGTGAGATTACAGAGGTTCTATAAATAAAACCTACTTTTTGTGCTTGTGCAGGGTCGCCAGAAGTAGAAATACAAGGAGATAAAACCCCTGCAAACCCTGGCAAAGCAGCTACCACTTGATTAAACAAAGCCAAATCTACTACTTCTTGTACCAAAAATAAATCTGTTCCATTATTTGCTATCGAAGCAGTCATCCATGCAATAGCATTATCTCTTTGAGTTGCTGGAACAATCGTTGAATTGGCTTGTAAACCAAACCACAACATATTATAGGTAACAACATCTAAAGTTTGTGCTTTATTGATACTTGCATAAGGGTCTGGAAAAGTAGCAGCAGGTGCAGTAAAATCTGCATTAAAACGTGGTTGGTATTGGTAAGTGCCTCTAAATTGCCCAATTACCCCTGTCATAGACGTAGGATTTTGGCGAATATCACTTCCCAAAATATCATTATCTTGTTCGAAGACCGTTGGAACACGACAAGTAGAACTCAAAGCACCATAATTGAAACGGAAATTTGTAGATGGCATAAATAAACCTCTATCTACAAAACTTGGATTATTAAATTGTACCAAAACCGATTCGTCTGCCTCTGTAATTGCCCCTGTAATAACACGTGGAGTAGGTAATGGCATAGTGCCACCAATTGTATAAGAAGTAATTGGACTAATTTGTAATAAACCTGAACCTGCTACGCCTGTAGTTGGCTGAAATTCTGCCAAAGTTCCTGTTACTGTTAATTGTTTGCCAATAGCTAAATTTACATCATTAAACAATGGATTGCCTGTTCTATTATCAAATATTGCAATACCACCTGTTGCATCTTGAATAACAATAGTTCCTCCAAATTGACGAGCTACAGTTATAACCCCCGAAATAGTTACTACACTATTCAAAGGCATTGCTCGAACTGCTGCAATGGTTGGACCCGTAAAAAGTGTAATAGTTTGTAATCCGCCTACGGTTGCACTACCTGTTACGTTTGCTGCGGTAAAAGTTAAAGCTGTATTTGCAATAGATGCTACATTGATAGTGTTACCTACCACTGCCGCCATATTTACATCTGTTGTAACAAAGATAAAACCTGTAGAATTGTTAGGAATGGTTTGTGCAAAAGTTGGAAATACTTGTGTCCCTGCTGCCAAAGCTGCGGTTTTGGTTGCCAATAAAGTAGCTGTACCAGCATTAAAAGTAGCTGTTGTTTGATACCAAAGTTTGAGATTTGCAATATCTGTAGCTGCATAAGTACCTCCAGTTGTAATGCTTAAACCTGTAAAATTTGCGTTGGCAGTCGTAATACCTAATTGGAAAGCCGAAATAACTTGGTTATTTGTACCTTGTGCTACGTTTGCTGCTGCAACTTGTGCAGGAGAACTCAATGCTACGTTTGCCGTTGGTGCTGCGATAATAGTTTGCAAACCTGCGGCGGTTGCCGAGCCTGTTTTGGAATTAGCACTTGCAAAAGTAATATCTGCGGGTGCTATTGCCCCTACCGAAATAGTATTGTTAATGACTGCTGTACCTGCTACATCTGCAGTTACAAAAATAAAACCTGTTCCCACAGGGATACTTTGTGCCGTAAAACTTGGAAACACTTGCGAACCTGCTGCCAAACCTGCTGTTTTGGTAGAAAGTGTTGCATCTGCTCCATCAAGAATATTGTCTGTAGAATAACGAACTTTTAAGTTTGTCAAATCTGCTGCTGCATAAGTTCCTGCTGTGGTAACTGTTAAACCTGTCAAACTTGCTGCTCCTGTAGTAACCGCCAACTGAAAAGCCGAAAGAATATGATTTGTTGTACCTTGTGCTACGTTTCCTGCGGTTGTTTGTGCAGGCGAAGAAATCGCAATATCGGGAGGAGTCGAAGCACCAAAAGTAATTTCAAAATTATCAATAGCCAAACCATCATCAGAACCTGTTGCATCAACATCTACCCAACGTATCCAAAGATTTGTATTATTTGCTAAATTAATTCCTGTTATTGTATTGGTAATAGTAGTACGATTGGCTGTTGCGTTTCCATCTAAAGCCCCTAAAGTACCCGTTGTTATAGGAGGCGAAAAGCCAAGTGCAGCAACTGCTGTCCACGTGCCTGTAGTAAGTGAAGTAGCATCTGTACTATATTCAAAATTCATGCGGTCTTGCACAGTTCTACTTATAGCACCTAAACGCCATTGCTCACCTACATAACTAATCGTAATATCAGGAACAACTGCTCCTGTTACATTGCGATAGACACCACCAAGTGTTGCAGTTACAGAGCCAGAACGAAGTTGTCCAAAAGCTCTATCGGTTGCTGAAGCAGCACCATAACTATATGTATTGCCACCATTTGCAGTGCCAATATCTGCCACATAACTTGTGTTTGCCCCACTACCTGTTTCGTTAAAAGTCCAACCTGCTGGTAATACAGTATTTGTGGTTCCTGTGTTTGCAAGTCCATCAAAATTTTCTGTTTTTTTGCCTGCTGCACCTGGTACGGTAACATCAACAGGAGTTTGTGCTTGTGCCGACCACGATACAAACACACTAAACAACAAAGTCCAAAAACTTTGTTGTTTCCGTAAAAATTTGTGCATAGATTTAAGAATTTGATTATTAGTAAAAAAACAAATGCTTGCATAGAAAAATAGCAACAAAAGTTTTAATTAAATTTTTGCAAAGATATAATTTTTCTATCGATATATCAAACAACTACTTTATTATCAATATATTACATATTTTTATTTTTATTATACTATTATAAGTCATTGATAATCAATTATTTAGTCAAATAACTATATAAATTTATTTGTTTTTTGTAAGTAAAATAGCATAAAAATAGCTTTTTTATTGTGTTTAAATAAGATTTTATGAATAAATTATTAATAACCTTAGCTAATCAAAAAAAACAGAAACTTTATGTATCTGTTTTATTGTAGATAGAAGTAATAAAAGAAAATAAAAAGTATATTTGCTCGTGTTACTTACTAAAATAATTTAATTACACTTTTTACATTATCATAATTTAATATTAACCCATAATCTACCACAAAATTTTTAGAATAACTTTTTTCAATATTGTGAATCTCTTACGAATTTTTTTGCCCATATTTTGTTTATTCAATAACTTAAAATCTACTTTACTTATTTTATGAAATTGCTTGACCCAAACAAAAACTATAAAGTTTTGGTTTTACAAACGGGCAGAATTGGAGATTTGATTCTACTACTCCCTGTTTTTGAAACCCTAAAAAAAATAAATCCTAAAAATGAAGTACATTTATTGGCAAGTCGCCATAATTACCAAGCCGTTTTATCCAACAAATTTGTCGATAAAGTAGTATTATATGAAAAAGGTATAAAGTTTTTTTCTACTATTTGCAAACTGCGACAAGAAAAGTATGATGTTTGGATAGACCCCAAAGACCATAAATCGGGAGAAAGTAGAGTTTTAGCAATGCTTTCAGGGGCTATGTTTAAAATTGGTTTTGAATCTGAAAAAAAAGTATTTGATTATGTACTTGCCGAAGAATCTACACACCCATACGAGCATATTAGCTATGTAAATATGTTGGCATTACAACCTTTTGGGATACAAGCAGAACTTTTGCGACCAAAATTGTTTGTGCCAAAAGAAACAGAAATACAAGTTCAATCTTTTTTAAATTCTAAAAATATTAGTAATTATTATTGTATAAATTTATCAGGTAGTAATGTAGATAGGACTTGGCAGACCGAAAAATGGATAAGTTTATTAAAACAATTACCTAAAACCCTTCCTTTTGTAATCATAGCCTCACCAATGGAGAAAGAAAGGGCTATATATATTGCCAGCGAAGTAGAAAATGCTATTTATCTTGAAACAAAAAGCATCGTAGAAGTTTTTGCGATTGTTGCAAATACTAATTTAGTTATAACTCCTGATACCTCTATTGTGCATATTTCGGCAGCTTTTGACAAGCCCTTGCTTGCCTTATATGTGAATGCAAAAAGATTTTATAGCAAATTTTATCCCTTAAATTCTAATTTTGAAATAATAATGGAGGAGGCAGAAGGTGCTGCAGTTGCAGAAATTCCTGTAGAAAAAGTTTTGGAAGGTTATACCAAGTTACAAAAAAAAATAGCTATAAAAAGTTAGGTTGTTTTTTTACGTTGGCAATGGTCTTTTTAGACCTTGACAAGCGTAAAAAAGCTATCGGCAGTATTTAGCACTGCCGATAGTTTAAAAAATACTTATCTTAAAACTATTCCCTTTCTACTGCTTTTTCTATTTTGTATTTGTTCATAAATTTGCGGTGCAATTTTGTATGTTTGTTTTCAAGGTCAATAATTCTACCTTGAATAAATGCATGAGTAATATTATTGCTTCGCATATCCAAAATATCCCCTGTAGAAATAACAATATTTGCATCTTTTCCTACCTCCAAACTCCCTGTTTGTTTGTCTATTCCCAAAATTTTGGCAGCATTTAAGGTAATGGCAGCAAGTCCTTCTTCTTTTCCTAATCCAAAACCACAAGCCATTCCTATTGCAAAAGGCAGATTTCTTAAATTTCTTACAGAACCTTCATCATTATAAGACATAGAAAATAATATTCCAGCTTTTTGTAATTTTTCGGCTGCTGCAAATGGTGCATCTACATTGTCGTCCATACGAGTTGGTACAGTAAAAGATTGGTTTAAAATAACAGAAACGTCATTTGCCTTCAAAAAATCGGTAATAAAAGGACTTTCTGTACCACCAACTATAGTAATTTGCTTAATGTTGTATTTTCGCAACAACTGCACACTTGCAATAATATCTTTTGCAAATTCTGCACGAATATAGGCACGTTTTGTAGCATCAAACAAGCCTTTCATGGCAGCAAGTTTCAAATTGATAGGGCTTGGATTGCTAATTTTGGCGTAAGTTTCGGCACTTTGCAAAAAAGATTCTATTTTTTCGAGTTGTTCTTTTGCTTTTTCATCTTTTTGCATTACCGCATCTCCTTCCCAACGTCCTCCAGAATTATAAGCAGAAGGATAGTTAAAATAAACACCATCATCTGTTTTATAGGCAGCATCTTCCCAATTCCAAGCATCTAATTGCACTACAGACGAAGTGCCACAAACAAAACCCGATTGAGGGGCAATTTGTGCCAATAAAATACCATTTGACCTTGTTACAGGAATTAAATCAGAATCTGTATTATAGGCAATAATACTGCGGACATTCGAATTAAAGTCGCCAACTTCGGAATGGTCTATAGTTGCCCGAACTGCATCTACTTCATTTAAACCCAAAGCAGCATTCAATAAAATGAGTGAAGGATAAATATGTTTATCTTTTGCTTGGATAATCTCTACATTATTAGCTTTACTAATATCCGTAGTAATTTCGCCAACATATTCTATTTTGCCGTTTACAATTCGCAATTCAGCATTTTGAATCACTTTACCATTACCAATATGCACTGTGCCACCTTGGATAATCATTGGTAGTTTTTGTTGCATAGCAGGCGAAGGACTTTGTGCAAAACCTAAAGACGAAAAAAGAAATAAACCTAAAAATTGCAAATGTTTTTTCATGATGTTATGTGTTAGTGATTTTTTAGCTAATAAAAACAAAACTACAAAAGTTTCTAAACTTTTGTAGTTTTGTACCGAAATTCTTTTTTTTCGTGTTACTTTGCTTTTCTAAAAATGCAAGTAATACACAGAGTCTAAAAGCTACCATATATTTACAAGTATGCAAATAAAGTTAGTTGTTAGGCTTAAAAATAATACGTTATCAACAAAGAAGTGGCACAATAAATATGAATAGAAAAATAATTGTATATATCGCAACAAGTTTAGACGGTTACATTGCAAAACCCAATGACGACCTTAGTTTTCTTTCTATGGTAGAGCAAGAAGGACAAGATTATGGTTATGCAGACTTTATAAAAACAGTGGACACAGTGATTGTTGGACGCAAAACTTATGACAAAGTAATTTCGATGGGTTTTGATTTTCCACACGCAGATAAAAATGCCTATGTTATTACCAGAACACCAAGACCAAATATTGGGTCTGTAAAATTTTACACCGACGACCTTTCAGCACTTATTGAGAAACTTAAATCCGAAAATGGAAAAAATATATTTTGTGACGGTGGTGCAGAAATAGTAAACGAACTTTTAAAATTAAACCTCATTGATGAGTTTATTATTTCCATTATTCCAATATTAGTTGGAAACGGAACAAAATTGTTTAAAGATGATAGACCTGAACAAAAATTAGAACTTGTTTCTGTAAAATCATTTGACAAAGGACTAACTCAAATTCATTATAAACGTGCTGATAATTAGATAAAACGGAGAACAAAAAACCCTAAATCACTAACATTGGCTTGGCACAAACGGGGCAGACGTGGTTTACTAAACTTTAGAATAAGAAATAGGGTTTTGTACTTATTTAGGCTTTTATGCTACTAATTCTTCGCCAAGCCCTATTCGTTATGTATATTTGTCTATTAGAAATAATGGAGGAATGTCTATACTATTTTTACAAATTTTATCTTCATTTATACGCATCTTTGCTTATGACCAATCTAAAAAATATCATTTTTATCTTTCTTTTTTTCTTTTTTTCTGTTGCAACAGTTGCCCAAACTATTCCACAAGCAATACTCAAAGGCACTATTCGCGAAGAAAATAACAAACCTTTAGAATTTGCAACGGTTGCTATTTTGGGTACTTCCAAAGGTACAACTACAGATAGCAAAGGAAATTTTAGTTTACAAGTACCTGCAAATCAAGCACTTACTGTAGTTATTAAACATCTTTCGTATAAGGAAGAACGAAAAATAATTAAGCTAAAAGCCAATGAAACCTATTTGTTAAATGTGCAAATTTCCGAAAAAGTAGCAAGTTTAGATTCTGTAGAAATTACCAATAAAGATGAACAAAGAAATGAAATAAGTGTAATTACGATAAATCCACTAAAAATTAAGCAAATTCCTTCGCCTTTTGGAGATGCAATGGATATTGTAAAAGTTATTGGTTTGGGCGTTGTTACCAATTCGGAATTAACTTCGGCATACTCGGTGCGAGGGGGAAGTTTTGATGAAAATTTGGTCTATGTCAATAATATGGAAGTATATCGACCTTTTTTGGTAAGTAATGGGCAACAAGAAGGCTTGAGTTTTCCAAATCCTGATTTAATCAAAGAAATAAAATTTTCGGCAGGTGGTTGGCAGGCAAAATATGGCGACAAATTATCGTCTGTTCTCAACATAGAATACAAAACTCCCAACAAATTTGCAGCTTCTGCTTCGGGCAGTTTGTTGGGTTATACGGCTCATATCGAAGGAATTACCAAAAATCAAAGACTTAGTTTTTTGGCAGGTGTACGACATAAATCTGCTCGATATTTGTTCAATACCTTTGATACGCAAGGCTCGTATTTGCCAAAATTTACAGATATACAAGGTATGTTTACCTATAAAATAAGCAAAAAAATGGCTATTCATAAACCCAATGAAGCCAAAACTACTTTAACTACCTTATTTAATTATGCACAAAACCGTTATCAAGTCATTCCTCAATCTCGAAGAAG
>JBIKRY010000411.1:0-3222 GCA_044348925.1 Bernardetiaceae bacterium | reverse complement strand
AACCCTTACAAAAAACGTGAAAGTGGCAGTTTTGACAAACCCTATGAGAAAAAAGAGTTTGTAAAACGTGAAAATGGAGATAACCCTTACAAAAAACGTGAAAGTGGCAGTTTTGACAAACCCTATGAGAAAAAAGAGTTTGTAAAACGTGAAAATGGAGATAACCCTTACAAAAAACGTGAAAGTGGCAGTTTTGACAAATCCTATGAGAAAAAAGAGTTTGTAAAACGTGAAAATGGAGATAACCCTTACAAAAAACGTGAAAGTGGCGAAAAAAAAGAAACCGATATTACTACGATTAATGAAGAAAAAGGCACATTTAGACTTAATCGTTTTATTGCCAATGCAGGAATTTGCTCACGCAGAGAAGCAGACGAATTAATTGCAAATGGACAAATTATTATCAATGGAAAAGTAGTAACCGAAATGGGCTATCAGGTACAAAGTACCGATGATATTCGTTACCAAGGGGAAAGGCTGAATCGTGAACAAATGGTATATGTGTTGCTAAACAAACCAAAAGACCATATCACCACTACAGATGACCCTGAAGGTAGAAAAACTGTTATGAATTTAGTTCGTCAAGCAGGAGATGAGAGAATTTATCCTGTTGGCAGATTAGATAGAAATACTACAGGCTTGTTGTTATTGACCAATGATGGCAAATTAGCCGATAAACTTTCGCATCCTTCAGGCAACGTGCATAAAGTTTATGAAGTTTTATTGGATAAACCTATTGCCGAAACAGACGTAGAATTGTTATTGCATGGCATAGAATTGGAAGATGGTTTTACGAGATTTGATAAATTTTCGGTAGTAACTCCAGATGCAATGGTGGTAAGTGTTACCATTCATAGTGGAAAAAACCGCATTGTTCGTAGAATGTTTGCACATCTTGGCTATGAGGTAGATAAATTAGATAGAACCCAATATGCAGGCTTGACAAAGAAAAATTTGGAGAGAGGCAAATGGCGTTTCTTAGATGCCCAAGAAATCATTAGACTCAAACATTTTGTAAAATAAAACCCAATTAAACAAAATACTATACTTTCCAAGTCATTAAGACTTGGAAAGTATAGTATTTAAAAATTAGGCATTAACATGTGTTTGTATTTTTCGTAGAAATTATCAATAATTGCTACAGCCTCTTCAGGCGTATCTACAATGCTAATCAAATCTAAGTCTTGTGGGCTTACATTTTGTTCTTTGGTCATTACTGTTTCTTTAATCCAATCTAACAAACCTTTCCAATAGGCTGAGCCGTATAAAACAATTGGAAAACGTGCAATTTTATCTGTTTGAATCAAAGTATATGCCTCAAACAACTCATCTAAAGTTCCTAAACCCCCTGGCATTACAATAAAACCTTGTGAATATTTAATAAACATCACTTTTCTAACAAAAAAGTAATCAAAATTTATGTTTTTGTCATTATCTACATAAGGATTACTCGACTGCTCAAAAGGTAATTGAATATTTAAGCCTACAGATTTGCCACCTGCAAGTTTTGCCCCTTTGTTGCCTGCTTCCATAATACCTGGACCACCGCCTGTAATTACGCCATAACCGTGATTTACTAATAAACTTGCTGTTTGTTCGGCAGCAACATAGTAAGGATTGTCTGGTTTGGTACGTGCCGAGCCAAAAATAGTAACACAAGGACCTATACGAGCCATTTTTTCCATTCCCTCCACAAATTCTGACATAATTTTGAAAATCATCCAAGAATTCATACTTTTCAATTCACTCCAGTCTTTATTTTGCAACGCCCGACGGATACGTTCTTCATTTTTCTGCTCTGAAATTTCAATAGCCATAATGGTATTTTTTGGTTAAAAGTTAGTCAAAAAGTCAAAATTACACAATCTTTGTATAAAAGAAAATAAAATGCAAACAAGCTACAAAAAAAATACAAAGCAACAAAACATACAGATAATATTTTTAGTTAAGTAATTGATTTTAAATTGTGTATGTTATTTTATTCATTCCTATTACAAGGTATTGATAAAACCTAACAAAAAATTAACAATTTATTTTTTTATATTTTGACAAAACAATTCCTTTTTGTGTAATTTTGTCTTTTCATTTCAGTATTGTCTATGAACTCTAATCAACAAGAAAATAACCAAATATCACCTAATCAACAAGAAAGCTTGCAAACAGCTATTCAACCACCTTTTACATTTTTTAATAGAGAAATGAGTTGGTTGGCTTTTAATCACCGAGTTTTGCAAGAGGCTATGGACACTAGTGTGCCTGTCTATGAAAGAATAAAATTTTTGGCTATTTATTCCAATAATTTGGGCGAATTTTTTAGGGTTCGTGTGGCATCTGTGCGAGGATTGTCGGTGCTAAAGAAAAAAATTAAAAAGAAAAAGTTAGATTTTAAGCCCAAACAATTACTCAAAAAAATACATAAAACTATTCAAAAACACAGAATAGAGTATAATATCATCTTTCAAAATTTAAAAGATGAACTAAAAAACCATTCTATTTTCTTAGTCAATGAAACAGAATTAGATGTTTTACAAAAAGAAATTATTTATGAGTATTTTCATCGAGAAGTGATGCCTTTGCTGAATCCTACTTTTTTACAAGATGATGTGGGTCCTGTGTTTTTGCAAAATGATACCATTTATTTGGCAACAAGATTCAAAGATAATGAAGGAGATTTTGTGTATTCCTTAATAGAAATACCGTCTAATACTTTGAGTCGTTTTTTTGTTTTCCCTAAAAAAGATGACAAAAATTACATTATTATGTTAGATGATATAATAAGATTGTATATAGAGGAGCTTTTTCCAAAAACCAATATCGAAGAAGTATATTCTGTAAAAATAACAAGAGATGGCGAATTACATATTTATGACGAATATGTTGGGAATTTGGTGGATAAAATTAAAAAAAGTTTGGTAAAACGCAGTATGGGAGTTCCATCAAGGTTTTTGTATGATTCTCGTATGCCCGAAGATTTTTTAAAATATTTGAGAAAAGTTTTGGCACTTTCTGAAGATGATTTGGTAGAAGGTGGACGTTACCAAAACTTTAAAGATTTTATGAGTTTTCCAAATCCAATTAGTCCAAAATTGGAATATAAACCACTTTATCCACAAAAAATAGACGAATTAGAAAAATATCCATCTATTTTGGAGGCTTTAAAGGCAAAAGATTGGATATTTCAATACCCTTACCAAGATTATGAATATTTTGACCGTTTTCTTT
>JBIKRY010000007.1:0-36732 GCA_044348925.1 Bernardetiaceae bacterium | reverse complement strand
CCACCGAAAATCGCAGTGCTTTTTATGCCGAAATAGCAAAAGCCAACCGTTTTGCACAAGACGGCAAGCTAAAACCAGCCGAAGATTTGTATATGTTGATGATGCTTAGAAATGAAAAACACCCTGCCCTGTGGTATAATCACGGTTTGGCGTACTTGTTGGCAGGCGAAAATGCAAGAGCTATGCACCTTTTTAAACGTGCTTTGGAATATTGTAGCAATTATAAACCTATTTTGGATATGATTCGCCTACATAGTGCAAAAGAGATTTATTTGTAAAGAATCTTTATGTATCCTAAGTAATTATAATTTTTTAATTATAAGTTCCAGATTATCTAAATATTTGATTATCAATAACTTAAAAATAAAAATAATTGAAACTAATTTCTGCTTGCTACATATTTTGATAACGACATTTTTAATTGGTAAAAAAACTTGGTAAAAACATCAATACTTTCCAAGTCTCAAAGACTTGGAAAGTTTGTTTACCAACTAATTATGTCGTTATCAAATTACGAAAATGATAGTAGATATTAACACGAAAAAGATTGTATCTTGAGAATTTAATACCTGAAAGTCATTTGGAAACAGAAAGATTGCGTACAGAAACTACTTATAGACAAGTAAGAATAAATGACGAAACCAAAGCATTTTTGAAAGAAGTTGCCCAAAAACTAAGAAGCTGTTTGAATTAACTCCGTAGGAGTGAAATATTTATAGAAAAAGGATTTTACAAATAAAAAAGAACTCCGTAGGACAATTCCATTGCGGGTTTATATGCCACTCCTACGGAATTAAAAATTAACTCAAACAGCTTCTTAAAAATGGCACTTATACTTATGTATTAGCAGATTTAGAAAGTTTTAGATTCTTTTTTAATAATTGCAGCCACAATAGCCGAAAAAATAGCCCCAAAAATTCCTGATACAATAATACTTTGTATCATCTTGCCAATCGTATAAGAATAATTTTTGTTTTCTACTTGTTCAATGGCTTTTTCTACTTGTTCGGCTGGTGCATTAAATTTTTGCAACATTTCTTGAGTAGTTTCTATAGCTATTTCTCTGGTTTGTTGTTCCAAACTTGTATCCACAAAATTATAAAGAATGTATAACAAAGTGCTATCCATTGCCATACCTACAAATCCAATAAGAAAAATAGTTTTGAAAGCATCGGCAAAGGTAAGCAAACCATTTTGCGATGCACGGGTGCGAAGCCCCAAAAAGATGATGGCAAAAATGATAAACAACATTCGAACTGCCATACCATTCATACCAAGCAACAAACTTACGTCCATCAAATAAAAAGACATAGATAAGACGATTTGTAAAGCTCCTAAAATAAGTCCACTTTTTAGGATTTCTTGCGAAAGATTATTTTCTGTTTGCATTAGCTAATTTTATTAAGAAGTTTTAAATGAAAGTAACGGAATATGAATTTTTGTAGCCACATCTTCAGTAATACTTGGATTTAAAAATTTGTCTAACAAACTGCGTGTATGTGTGTGCATAATTAACATAGCAGGTTTATAGGCAGTAATAAATAAATTAATTCCTTCTATTTCTTCATTTTCATTGCTGGTATGGACAAAATGCAGGTTTATTTTTGGATAAGCATATTTTTTTCGCAAATTTTCCACAAAAGTATCATTATCAAAGTTTTGTAAATCAATACTTTTAGGAAAGGTAGGATAAATATAAAATAATTCTAAACTTGCGTCCATACGTTTTACCAATTCCATAAAAACATTTAGTTCTGGTTCTATATTTTCCAAATTTGTGGCAAAAGCTATTTTGGTAGTTTTTTTGTATTGGTAATCGGCAGGAATTGCCAACACAGGGCAGGCAGTTTTTGCTATTACATTGCTGGTATTACTACCAAAAACTAAGCTACTTAAATTTGTTTCGCCTTTAGTTCCCATAATTACCAAATCTATTGCGTGATTTGTTACATAATTGCTAATATGGTCTGCCAACGCAAAACCTTCTGCAATCACATAATTTGTAGGAATTTGCTGGGCTTGTATATCAAAAATTTGATACATCTCTTGCACACTTTCTTTTACTTTTTGCGTTTTGTCGGCTATATTTTGTGCTATTTCTTTTTCATACGTGCCAAGTGGTGCAGAAGTGGGAGTGAGTGTAGTAGTCAAATGGTAGAATGTAATACTTGCCCCCAAATCTAATGCCATAGAAATACCAAAAATCATAGCATGACTTGCATTGGTAGATAAATCGGTTGGAATAAGAATATTTTTCATAAAGAATAATTTATTTTTTGGAAATATACAAACAAAAACGCAATTTTTATAAGAAACTATGCTAACAGTTTGCTAAGTTGTTGCAATATAAGAATTTCAGTAGTTGTAGCACCAAAATAATACAAATAGTTTATGTTTTTTCATTTTTTTTTATATTTTTGTAAAACTTTTTTTTGCAAAAAACGTAAAAGGCAATGCTAACCGACAAACGATTTAAACTTTTATTTGCTTCTTTGGGACTAACAAGTTGGTTGTTGTGGGTAATTTTGGTGCTAACAGAACAACTTTTTCAGACAAGTTTGCAAATGCAGTTAGAAATTCCTCTCTGGGTAAAGGGAGTTTTTCTCAATGTATTTATTCTTTGTTTGTACCTATTTTTTTCTAAGCAAATAGACCTCGAAGAAGAAGGCGGAGATTTTTATCAACTCATTTGGGAAGCCTTTGTAACAGGTTTGCTTACTACTTTTGCCTCCATAATTCTTATTCCTTTAATTAGATATTTTCAAAGCCGTTTTGACGTTTTAGAAGCCAATAACTTACTGATAATCAACTTTTTATATCATTTTGAGTTAGGCTTAATGCTTTTGTTTTTGGTTTCGTTATTTACCAAATGGAAAAAACTTATTCTCTACAAAAAAATAGCTTGGGTACAAAAATTGTGGAATTTTTTTGAGTATGGTTTAGCAGCTACCCTCATTTTACATTCTTTTTCTCTTGACTATTTTTATAATTTTAGAATACCTATTTTTATTATTTTAGGATTTTCTGCCCTTATTTTATCCCTAAATTTGAGTTGGGTGGCTTTTTTGAATTTGCGACAAAAAGGCTTTTTGATGCTATATTTTGCCATTATCATTGCTTGTATTAGCTATTTTTTTGATGTCTTGGCTATTTATTCCGAAACTCACCCTATAGATATACATTTATCGGAAAGTCCGTTTATGTATAGTTGTTTTATGTTTTTGATAATTTATTCGGTCTTTACAGAATTGGTTTTGTTTTTTAATCTCCCTACGTCTTCGGTTTTTGAAAGACGTTTTGCCGAGATTTCCAATTTTCAAAAACTAAGTGAATCTATTTTGGAAGGTCGTACCGAAAAACAAGTCTATGAAGTCCTTTTAGAAAGTGCCATGGGAATTGCTAAAACTAATGCTGCATTTCTCGAAGTTCTCAAAAATGGGGAATTGTTATGTGCCAACATTACGACTGAAGATGCCAATAGCATTAAAAAAATGTTGCAACAAACAAATTATAGTTATACACATTCCAAAAAATTTACTACCAAAACTCTGCCTGCCATGAGTTTTGATACCAATTTTCAGTCTATTTTGGTTGTGCCGCTGATTTCGCACCATCATCATTTAGGCACTTTATTTTTGCTCAAAGAAACCAATAATGCCTTTGATAATGTAGTTTTGAATCTTATTAATACCTACGCAACACAAGCAAGTATTACGTTGGAAAATTTTAGTTTGATTTCCCAAACCGTTGAAAATGAGAAATATAAAGGCGAATTACAAACTGCAAAAGCTGTAAAAGATAGGTTATTGCCAAAAAATACCTATTTTAAAAATAATTTTGAATTTTTTGCTCACGCAACTTCACCCGACCAAGTGGGCGGAGATTATTACGACTATTTTGAAATTAGTGAAAATAAATATGCCGTAATTATTGCAGATGTTTCGGGCAAAGGCACTTCGGCAGCTTTTAATATGGCACAAATGAAAGGTATTTTTCAGAGTTTGGTGCAGTTGGATTTAAGCCCCGATTTGTTTATGAAATATGCCAATGATGCCGTTAGTAATTGTTTGGAACGTAGTTCTTTTATTACTGCCTCCTATTTTGTGATAGATACACAAGTCAAAAAAATATATTATGCACGTGCAGGACACTGCCCCAGCTTACATTATGTAGCTGATAATCAAGAAGTTAGCTATATAGAAGGCAAAGGTTTGGGTTTGGGAATTATGCGAAATAGCAAATTTATAAATTTTATAGAGGTTTGTGTGCAACAATATGGCGAAGGAGATTTGCTTATGCTGTACACAGACGGCATCGTAGAATGTGCCAACCAAACAGGCGAAGAATATGGCTATGACCGTCTAAAAAGATTTCTCGAAAATAATGCCACTACCAAACTCGGCAATATTGTGCAAGGTGTACAAAAAGAAATGGCACAATTTACAGGAAGTTCACAACTTACTGATGATTGTACCATTGTTTTGATACGGTTTCTGTAATAAATATACTAAAAATTAATTGGTTTTTTTATCCAAAGATGTCATCTTTTTTTCAAAGATGACATCTTTATGTTCTGTTTTTTATAAAATTATTTTAGTTTTAGTATAACGTGAACTACAGATTACTTTATGGATAATCAATAACTTACAAGTAAAATGTGATAAAATTTTATGTAATTCCTTGATAAGAAAGCATAAAGACGCAAAGTTCACAAAAAATAGAGGTTATTTTTGTCTTATTCCTTGCATTTGTTACTTGGTCTTATCTATCTGTTTTTTGTTTGTTTTCCTAAAATTTAAGAAATTTCTATCTATTTTCAAGGTAGAAACAGGACGATAACGGATAATTTGGTATAATAATAGAGCCAACACACTAAGTATAAGGATATTGGTAGCAATTTTTAACCACCAACTTTCTTCCAAATCTTTTAATTCGTTATTAGATTCGCTGATTAAGCTATAAAACCCGCCAAATCCTTCTGTATCTGCACCACTTGTAGCAACTTTTTCGCCTGTTGCTTGCAAGGAAAGCCGAGAGTGTAACGTATCATATTTTTGGGTATTGGTATTAAAAAATATCCATTGAAAATAGTCTGCCATACGATAATTTCCTGCCTCATTAGCCGATAACAAATAATTAAACTGTTTGGAGCCATACACAGTTGCTTCGCTACGGTTAATTTGTATTTTTTCGTTTGGTGGATAATAGGAAAAGCTATTGGTTTGTTTGATAGTTGGAGCATTTAAAGACGAAATATTGCCTTCGCCTACAATTTGGAATTTATAGTTAAAAGTCTGCCCTGTTTTTACATTAGTTTGTGAAAGTTCATCTTGTAGTTTGTAATTGCCTACTGCTACAGCACCTTTGAGTGGATGTGGAGGCAATTCTTTTACTGTTATTTTTTTTTCTTTGGAATGAAAAACAATAAAATCTTTGACATGATTGTTGCCAAAATAAGATGGATTTTGTGCTACTTTAAACTTTATCATCTTAAAATCTACAGCAGGAATTACAAGTTCTCCAGTATTCATTGGATAAAAATTAGCTTGATAAATTTTGTATTGTCGGTAATTTTTTTTGCCAATAGTAACCACTTCGGGAACAATTTCCTCGATGCCAAAATTCTCTTCCCAGCAATTTGCGGGTTTTACTTTTTTCAAAATTTCGCCTAATTGTTCTCCAATTTCGTGAAATTCTAAAAATGCTCTATTAGCATCTGCAATATACATAGCTACACTAAGATTAAATCCTTCGCCAAGATAAACATCTGATTTGGAGGTACTTACAGCAAAAAAAGCATCTTCTTTTACATCTAAAAATTCGGTTACAGTATTATCTCCTGTGCCAAAAAAATCTGCAAAAGGGTCATATTGTTGGCGTGTAGCTTGTTGCAATACTTTGATAGTAGCACCTACGTGGTTTGCCGTTTTGCTATTGATTTGCACTGCAAAAGGCTTAAGGGTAAACGTACCAATTTTAGATGCTTTATAATTTTGGGTAATGCTATGCGAGGAGGAAATTTTGCCATTGATGATAGACGTATTTTGCGAAGAACTTGTACCGACCTTTGTAAAACCTTGTATTTCGGGGAAACCTGTAACTGCAACCAGACGGTCATTATGCACAGTGGCAGTGATAGAAAATACTTCTTGCAAGCCAATTTCGGTTTCGCCAATTTCTACAGAAACTTCTTGAGAATTTGCAGAAAAATGTAACCCCAAGCATAAAAATATCGTAGGGATAAATACGAAGCAAGGAGTAAAAAGTTTTAAAAAAGAAATCATTTTTTTCATTATCGTATTTTTTTGCTACAGATTTTTTATTTGAAACTTATTTACAACAATTCTATGATAAATAGTAATTTGCAAAGTTTTACAAAAATAGTAAAATTTTAATTGCAAACAAAATGATTCCCCTTAACCATTAACAACTAACGACTATGCTAGAATACGTAAAATTAATTTTAGACAGGGTAAGCTTTGATGCTTATTTGTTTGAAAATGAATTGAGAAAGGCTCTTGTAACTTTACAAGATGACAAAAGCAAAGAAGAATTACGACTTTGGTGTTTCGAAATGTTTTCGGCAAAATACACAACTATTTTGCATACCTATTTTCCAACTACACAAGGAAATTGTTAAAACAAACAGCACAACAAATTAAGATTTCAAAAGGATTAAAGCATTTTATTCATAGGTAGAAAATCGCAAAGATTTTCTACCTATTTTTTTTGTCAAAAAACTAAACAAAAACAAGCTATGAAATATATTTACAAAAAAATATCAAAAAAATTAAAACATTTTACGAAACAACTTGTTTTGTTTAACATACTATAACAGTTTATCAACAAATAGGTTCACAAAATAATTTAACCAAGATACAATACCATGAATAAGCCCTTACTTTTATTTGTGTTACTCTGTAGTTTTTCGTTTGGTAGTTTAGCCCAAACAAAAACAGACTCTACCAAAACAGAGGAAGAACCGCCAATGGATTTTAGTCAATTTGGTGGTGATATGGAGGTTTCTACCGAAGCCCTTAAAGATGGTGTCAAAAGATATTGCACCTCTAAAGTATTTGGTATCAGTCCTACAAAGTTAGTATCCTTAAGCTATGATTTTCAAGGTGCTTTTGATATGCAGACCAATACCAAGTCGGGAAATTTGACGACTTATGACGAAACGCAAAGAGTATCGTCTATGCACGGAGTTCGTTTTATTGCTAATTTTCCTGTAATTTCTAAAAATAGTTTGACTTTGAATGTGGGTGCAACCTATATGGAAAGCAATTATTCTTTTGTTAATAGCCCTGCCCAAATGAAATCTGGTTTGACAAAATCTTTGAGTAATACGGCACTTCGTAGCACAGGTATCAATTTCACTATTTTCAAACCCCTTAATGAAAAACATTTTTTGTTATTTCAGACAAGCCACGACCTCAATGGAGATTATCGTTTGACAGAATATGATGATTTTTCTTTAGTAAAACATAGTGCTTTGGCAGTATTTGGTTGGAAAAAACATGACCGTCTGCAAATAGGAGTTGGCGTATCTCGTACCTATAGAGTTGGTGCATTAAATTATATTCCTATTATTTTGTACAATTACACTTCAGAAAACAGAAAATGGGGCGTAGAAGCAGTTTTCCCAGCAAAAGTTGCTTATAGAAGGTCTTTCAGTCCTCGCAGTATTTTATTGTTTGGCTATGAATTGGAAGGAAATAGTTACGCATTACGCAACCGAAATATAGATAACAATCCTGCTTTTGGTACAAGTATGCCACACGATTTGGAACTCCGCCGTTCTGAAATGCGTATTCGTTTTACCTATGAGAGAGCATTATATCAGTTTATTTGGTTATCTGTGCAAGCAGGTTATCGTTATAATTGGAGAAATAGCTATAATATAGATATGGGAGATTCTTTCCGCAGTTTCTTTAGCAATGACCCTTATCATTATACCAATACAGTTACTAATCCTATGTATTTCCAAATAGGAATTAATTTGGTTAGTCCTTAATCTTTGCAATTTTTATCTCTTATTTTCATTCTTATTTCATATTTTAACCATAAAACCCATGAGATTCTTACGTAATGTATTAACTATTTTGTTTGTTTGTTTGCTTTGCACCATAAATGTAGATGCAATAGCACAAAGCCCTTCAGATGCCTTAGTAGGCGTATGGCTTCCAAGTAATGGAAAAGCCAGAATCCAAATTTATAAAAAAGGGGAAAAATTATATGGTCGTATTGTTTGGTTACGAGAGCCTAATGACCCAACTACCAACAAACCAAAGGTAGATAAAAATAATCCTATTGAAAGTATGCGAACTGCACCGTTATTAGGTTATTCTATGTTGCGAGAAATGGAATCTATAGGCGACAATAAATGGGAAAATGGAACTATTTATGACCCAGAAAATGGTAGTACTTATAGTTGCAAAATGGAACTTACCGATTCTAATACTTTAGATGTACGTGGTTTTATTGGCGTGGCAGTATTTGGTAGAACAGATACTTGGAAAAGATTACAAACCAAATAATTTGTATAGTAAAATTATCAAAAGCTATTGCCTATTTATGGCAATAGCTTTTTTTCTGCAATTTTGTGAAACAGTTATTCCAAAAACACTTTTGTATTTTGTTACAAAAGCCCTTTAGTGCTTGGCAATACCATATTATCTGGATTCCGTTGTACTGCCATTTTGATAGCCTTTGCCAATGCCTTAAAAATACTTTCAATTTTGTGGTGTTCGTTGCTACCTTCTGCTTTTATGTGTAGATTAGCTTTTGCACCTTCGGCAAAAGATTTGAAAAAATGCTCAAACATTTCGGTTGGCATATCCCCTACTTTTTCTCGCCAAAAAGAAGTCTGCCACACCAACCAACTTCGTCCTCCAAAATCTACTGCAACTTGTGCAATACAGTCGTCCATTGGCAAACAAAACCCATATCGTTGCACGCCAAGTTTATTGCCCAAAGCCTTTACAAATATTTCTCCCAAAGCTATTGCAGTATCTTCGATAGTATGGTGTTCGTCAATATGTAAATCACCCTGTACAACAAGTTGTATATCTACCCCCGAATGTTTTGCCAATTGTTCTAACATGTGGTTGAAAAAATGCAAACCTGTGTTTATTTGTGCCTGCCCTGTTCCATCTAAATTTAGAGTTATTGCAATCTTTGTTTCATTGGTATTTCGTTCTAAAGTAGCTTTTCTGCGTGGTAAAAGTAGAAAATCTGTAATTTCGTCCCAGTTTTTTGCATCACAAGCCAATGTTTCGGTCAATGTTTCAGGGACAATTTCTTCGGCATTATACCAATGACGCAATAAAATGCCCTTTGCACCCAAATTTTTTGCTAGCATCACATCTGTCATTCTATCTCCAATTACATAACTATTTGCAAGGTCATATTCCTCCCCAAAAAATTTTGTAAGCATACCTGTATTTGGTTTTCTGTTGGGAGAGTTATCTTCTGGATAATGCTCGTCTATATATACTTCGGCAAAAGTAATTCCTTGACTTGCAAATAATGCCATCATTTTATGCTGCGTTTCCCAAAAACTTTCTTCAGTAAAAGAAGGTGTACCTAATCCATCTTGATTGGTAACAATAACAAGTTGATAATCTAATTTTTGCTGAATTTTATATAAACTATGCACAATATTAGGCAATAAACTAAGTTTTGTAAGACTATCTACTTGAAAATTGTCTTGTGGCTCGTCAATCAAAGTTCCATCTCTATCTATAAATAATACTTTTTGCTTCATAAGTTTGCGAAGTTGCTATGTTGTTTGAAAATAGGTAAAATTTAGGACAAAAATAGCAGAAAAATAATAGCTTATACCAATAATAGCTTGTTTTATAGCTTGTGTAAGCAATAGGTAAGATAAATCAGTATGTTACAAGTATTTGTGTCTAAATATTTCATAACAAATTAATATTTTAGAGATATATTTGTTAGCTAATTTTCTGTATTTTTACAAAATATTACAAAATTATGAGCCAAGCGAAGAAAAATAAAGTTCTCATTGTAGATGATGAGCCAGATATTTTAGAATTATTGAAGTATAATTTAGAAAAAGAAGGGTATGAGGTAAAAACGGCTGCTGACGGCAAAAAAGCCGTAGCCGTTGCAAAAACTTTTCTACCCGAACTAATAGTCATGGATATTATGATGCCTGTGATGGACGGGGTAGAGGCTTGTAGAATATTGCGAGATATGCCCGAAATGCTAAATACTTACATCATTTTTCTTACGGCACGTACCGAAGAATATTCTGAAGTGGCAGCCTTTGATGTTGGTGCAGATGATTACTTGACCAAACCTATCAAACCTCGTGCATTAATGAGTCGAATCCAAGCACTATTTAAAAGAGAAGCACAAAAAGCAGTAGTTAGTGGCGAAAAAGAAATCTTACAAGTAATGGATTTAGTAATAGATAGAAATAGTTATACCTTGACAAAATCTAATGTAGAAATTCCATTACCCAAAAAAGAATTTGAATTATTGTTTTTTTTGGCACAAAATCCAAACAAAGTTTTTAATAGGGACGAATTATTACAAAATATTTGGGGTTCTGATGTCTATGTATTGGCAAGAACTGTTGATGTACATATACGCAGAGTACGCGAAAAAATAGGCGAAGATTATATCAAAACTGTCAAAGGAGTAGGCTATAAATTTACTGCCGAAGGAGAATAATAATTGGTAAGTTGCACTCTTATAAAAACTATTTGCTTGATAGATTTTCGTCTTGCTAATCCATAAGTTACAAGTAAAATATGTAATAAATAAGTTGCGTAGCAACCGTATATTCGCCTTTAGGCGGGGCTGCCTAAAGGCGAATATACGGTATCCGTAGTTCACGCTAACTTAAGTGTTTGCTTGTCAATTTTTTGAAACTTCGCAATACTTGTAAGGGTAATTTGCCCAAAAAACGAGTTCGCATATAAATTGCAGAAACTTCTGGGTCTGTTTCCAAAAATTTTTTATCAAAAGACCGAATAAATTTGCAAATTTTGCGAATTTCTGCAATTTCCAAATCTTCATAATAAAAAGACAATCTATATTTTAAATTAAGTAACAATGCTTGATGTAAGGTTGGCAAATCTATATTTTTACTACTTATATAAGTATCATTTCCTGCTTCATACAAGCCAAATTTTGTCAATGCTGGTATCAAAGTATCGGTTGCAATAGGAAAAGTACGCAATAATTTGCTGAATACTTTGGTATAATCTTTTACAAATCTTTTGCTAAAAGCTACAGATTTGCTGTCTTGGTGCAACAAATATTTGGAAAAAATATCATCTACTGCCATAAACTCGTGGTTTAAAGCTATTCGCAAAAAGAAATCATAATCCATTCCATAATGACAATTTTGTTCCAACAAACCATATTTTGTAATGGCTTCTCTGCGAAAAAATGCAGAGGGTTGTGGAAACGGCAAAGATGCCAAATAATATGGCGTAAGGTCATCTACTTGTGGACAACTGCGTACGGTTTCGACGATGGTTTCGCCAAACAAAATAGTACGTCCATGTATCACAAATACATTTGGATATTTGTTAAAATATTCGGCTGCTTTATGCAAAGCACGTGGCGTAAATTGGTCATCACTATTGAGCCAAATTACAATATCTCCTGTGGCACGTCTAAAACCCTTGTTGATGGCATCACTCTGTCCTTTATCTTTTTCGCTAATCCAAAAAGTAATGGCTTCTTCATAATATTGAATGATACTCAAAGAATGGTCGGTACTACCTCCGTCTATAACAAAATATTCTAAATTTGGGTATTTTTGGTTAATTACAGACAAAATAGTAGCTTCTAAAAATCTACCTTGATTATAAGATGGTGTAATTACGGTTATTTTGGGGTAATTCATGTAATACAAAATTGTTTTAAGTAATGTAAGTTGCGTAGCAAACGTATATTCGCCTTTAGGCGAATAAAATTAGTAAATATAAGGTTGCTACGCAACTCCAGCTACGTAGTAAAAATCCAATTTTTACACCATATTTTAGGTAAAAATGTGTATTTTTTTGTTATCAAACTAAGTTTGATAACAAAAAAGTGCGTAGCAGGAGCTACGCACTACTACTATGCAACTTAATTTACGTAGGTATTGTAATCGTATAAGGATAGAATAGCCAATAAAAACTATAGTATCATTACACCAAGTATTTTAGCTACTGATTTCTCTTTCTTTATACCATTTTGCAATGGTTGGGCTAAGTTCTTTTTGAGACCTTCCACCTACAAAAACCCCAATATGCCCTCCAGGGAATTCGTACAAAGTTTTATCTACCGAACCTACAGCTTCGTGTAATGGTTTGGTCGAAGATGGTGGTACAAGATGGTCTTCTGCTGCATAAATCGTCAGAATAGGCATCTTTATATTTTTAAGATTAACCAATTTGCCACCAATTTCCAACTCTCCTTTGATTAACTTATTTTTTTGGTATAAATCTTTGATAAATTGCCTAAAACATTCGCCTGCTTGGTCGGGACTATCTGCTACCCAATATTCCATTCGCAAAAAATTCATTAATTTGTCTTGACTATCAAAAACGTCAGGTAAATTTTGATATTTTTTAGTTTTTGCGGTTGGTTTGAGCATATCAAAGGCAAAATTTAGAAAATCACCAGGAACAATGCCACCATTTGCATCGACAATTTTGTCTATATCCAAATGTTTTGCCCATTTAAACAATAAACCATCTTGAATGTTAAAATCTACAGGAGTTACCAAAGTTACCAAATTTTGCACTTTTTGAGGATACAAAGCTGCATATATCAAAGACATGGTGCCACCTTGACAGACTCCAAGCAAATTTACTTTTTCTATTTTCTGTGTTTTGCGAATAAAATCTATACTTCCGCCAATATAATTTTCGACATAGTCATAAAGAGATAAATAACGGTCTGCACGAGTTGGATAGCCCCAATCCATCACATAAATATCCATACCCATACTCAACAACTTGCGAATTACACTACGGTCTGGTTGTAAATCCATCATATCAAAACGGTTAACCAAGGCATAGCTAATCAAAATAGGAGTTTTGCAGGTAATATTTTCGTTTTTGTAACGAAATAACCGCATTTTATCTTCCTGCCAAACTAATTCTTTGGCTGCTGTTGCCACATCTACTTCAGATACATTTTGCAACATTTCGTAGCCTTTGATAAGTTTTTCGGTAGAACTTTGAAATTCTTTGAGTATTTCTATCATTATTCTAAGTAGTTATTGGTTTGGGCAAATATAACAATGTTTTGCTAAAATAACACAAAGTTTTTGTACATAAAAAATAGTTATTTTGTTCACTCACGCAGGAATCATTTAAAAGAAAACTAAGTGTAAAATTGATAAATTACAAAAAAAATATAGATTTGTAAAACCTAATTACAACCCTACTTATTTCACTAATTTTATGACTTTAGAACAAGAAGAAAAGTATTGGCAACAACTTATTGCAGAAGTTAAAAAGTATTTGGAAACAGGTCTAACCCGAACTATGGTAGAAAATCGGCTTAAAAAACAAGTTATTACTGTTTTGCAAGCCGATTGGGACAAGCAACAACACGAAAACTTAATCATAAAAGCTAAAAAACTTTTTGATAAAAATATTGCCACGTCTGTTGTTACTTCTAAAGAAAATAGTAATCAAGTAAAGGAAACAGATTTTCAGAAATTGCTCCATCAAATTCATCACAAAGAACTATGGTTTCCAGACCCAAAAGCAGTATTGCAAATTTTGACAGGTGAAACCAAAAAATCACAAGACAAAACCAAAGACTTTTTGGCAATATGTTATGGGCAGGTGCATGGACAAGTGAATAGTTTTGCTGAATATTGCGAAAAAGCACCTGAATTTATGCAAGGTATGGAAGGGAAATGGGTTTCTGTTGTTCGTAGCAATGATGGTTTATATTTGCTATTTTCAAACATTATGATAACAAAAATCAATGAAAATTTAGCGGAAAATACCACTAAAAATGCTATTGAAAATATAGGCACAACAAATAAATATCAAGTAAATTTAGATAATAAATTTTTTGGCGAAGGTCGCATCATTAGTGGTTATTTTCAATGTCTTTTGCAAGATGACCGAAAAATTTTATTACTTTCATTTCATCTTGGAACAGCCAAACAACCACAATTATTGCAAGGAACTTTTAGTACAGTATCTACAAATGGTTCTCCTGTGGCAGGTTTAGAATTATTAGTAAGACCAAAATTATTGCCAAAAATTGCAGCACCTTGCAAATTTGAGCTAAAAGATAGTGAAATTTGGGCAAAAACAGAGCCTAATTTGCAAAAAATATTTGAAAATTTTGAAAAATGTTATCTCAAAGTAGATACCAATAAAGTTTATTTTGAGTGGATAGATTTGTAATTAGTTTTAAGTTTTTTATAATTATCTACCCTATCACTAAAAACATTCGCCTGAAGGCAAACATACAGTTTATGAAAACATCAACCTACGACATTTTTCTGAGTTTTGCAGACGAGGACAAAAACTTTGCTTTAGCTTTGTGCAAAATATTGAACGAAAACCAAATTTCTGTTTGGTGTAGTGCTACTCATGTACCCGCAGGGGCAGATATTCACGCAGCAGTAAGCAAAGCCTTGCCAAATTGTGAATATTTTTTGCCTTTGATTAGCAAAAATTATCATAGGGCTTGGCACGAAAAAGAATTTCATAGTGCCAGCCATAACCGACACAATGATTTGATTATTCCTGTTTTGTATCAAACAAATTATACAATCATTGAACAAAATATGCACCTGTTTTCGCTAATTTCTTCGATTAGAATGTTAGAGGCGAATGATGAAAATATTAATGAAATTACACAAAATATTACATCAAAAATTACGACAAAAAATAACCAAATTTTCAATAACAATATTACAACTTTTAAAACAATATTTTCAGAAAAAATATTACACAACAGAATTGCACAAATATTTATTTTTACGTCTTTACTTTCTTTGTCTTGTATGTCGGTTTACGATTATATTTCGGAAAAAGAAATAGCAAAAGAGAAAGAAAAATCCCAAAAAATCCTACAACAAAAAATTGCAGATTTGACAGATACATTGGTTTTGGAGGGAAAAGCAGTTATGAAAGAAAATGGAAATGGGCTGAAGTCCGTTATACAACAAGATGAGGATAGATTTGCTTTGAAAATTCAAAATGTAGTTGCCGAAAAACTCCCAAATGGTTTACAGAAATTGCATTTTACGATAAAAAACAAAAGTGATAAAAGTCTGTTTTTTAATGGTTTGGTTCTTGAAATTAGCAGAAATAGAGGAGATATAGATTTTAAAGAAAAAAATTTAGATATTCAAACCGTAGGCATTTGGGAAGTGGAAATTCCTAATGATATGGAGAACACAAAATATAATTATAGCATTAGCAAAGCACCTAAAAAATTAATTGGCAAAGACGAAATCGTGGAACTTTGTTTGGTTTTGTTTCAGGAAGAAAACAAGAAACGTATATTGCCTAAACCTTTTACGATTCGTGCCGTTTTTCTAACCAATGAAAAAATAACACTCAGTTCTAATGAATTTTTCTTTAATAAAAAAGGCGAATTTGTGTATGATGAGTAGTAAAAATCATAACTTTACTTAGCATAAATTTAAAAGTTTTTGCTGTGTTTTGTTACAAATTTTCGCAGTCTGCATAAATTTCCTCCATCTCCAAACGTATGGCAACTGTTGGCAAATACAAAAAATCATCATTTGTTTCTATCTTTGTTTCATACCATTCTGTTGGGCTAAACCGTTGATAATGAACTAAATAGTTTTTGTCTTGTTCTACAATAATGTATTCTTGCAAACTCTCCAAAGATTTATATTCCCGCAATTTATCCACATAATCTGTCTGCACCGAACTTGGCGAAACCACCTCAAAAATTACGATAGGATTTGTAACTTCTTGATTTTCTGTTAAAATTTCTTTTTTAGGCGTAATGGTAACATCGGGAATACGGATTTTTTCCTTGCCATTAATAATAATTATAATATTAGGATTATTTCCATAAACTCGGTATAAACCTCTATCTAAACATATATTAAGTTTATGCTGTATATTAGAAATAATGAGATTGTGTTTGTGAGTTGCCATTTGTGAATAAATTTGTATATCTTCTTGGTTTAAGAGTTTGGTTAAGATTTCGTCCTCAATAACTTGTCCGTTGTGTTTCCAAACAATAGCACCGTCATCATATTCAAAATGACTACCTGCAAATTCGCAAATTTTATCATATTCAACTTTTGTATAAACTGTGGCTGTGTTTATCATAAATTTAAAAGTTTTTGCTGTGTTTTGTTACAAATTTTCGCAGTCTGCATAAATTTCCTCCATCTCCAAACGTATGGCAACCGTTGGCAAATACAAAAAATCATCATTTGTTTCTATCTTTGTTTCATACCATTCTGTTGGACTAAATCGTTGATAATGAACTAAATAGTTTTTGTCTTGTTCTACAATAATGTATTCTTGCAAACTCTCCAAAGATTTATATTCCCGCAATTTATCCACATAATCTGTCTGCACCGAACTTGGCGAAACTATCTCAAAAATTACGATAGGATTTGTAACTTCTTGATTTTCTGTAAAAATCAATTTTTTAGGCGTAACAGCAATATCTGGAATACGGATTTTTTCTTTTCCGCTAATAATAATAGAAATATGTATGGTATTGCCATAAACTCTGAATAAACTTTTGTCCAAATTTTCATACAATTTTTGTTGAATATTTGTAATAATTTGGTGGTGTTTGTAAGTTGCCATTTGTGAATAAATTTGTATATCTTCTTGGTTTAAGAGTTTGGTTAAGATTTCGTCTTCAATAACTTGTCCGTTGTGTTTCCAAACAATAGCACCGTCATCATATTCAAAATGACTACCTGCAAATTCGCAAATTTTATCATATTCAACTTTTGTATAAACTGTGGCTGTGCTTAGCATAAATTTTAATTTGGTTAGTAAACAAAAATAGTGTTTTTTTAGAAGTTTTCTAAAAATTTACCTAAGAAAAATAACAATAAACCTTACAAGATTTTAAAAACCTTGTAAGGTTTATTGTTTATTCCCCCACCATCACAAAAGCACCCCAATAAAACGGATTTTGATAATCTTTATTTTTTCGCAATGCTTGTTGTGCCTGTTCAAAGGCTTTGCGTTTGTTGCCTGTTTTCAAATAATTTTCATAAAAACTTGTCATTAACTCACTTGTGGCTGCGTCATCTACTTTCCAAAGGCTTATAATCAAGGCTTTTGCACCCGCAACCATAAAAGCACGTTGCAAACCATAAACCCCTTCGCCATTGCTAACTTCGCCCAAACCTGTTTCGCAAGCCGACAAAACGACCAAATCTGTTTTATCCAAATTCAAATTCATTACTTCGTAAGCAGTCAAAATTCCGTCTTCGGTTTGTTCTTTTGCCGATAAACTTTCTATCGTGATTGGCTCTTTTCCGTTTAAAGTTTGGGCTGCACCTGCCAATAATAAACCAGACCTAAGCAAAGGATTAGCATTTTTGCCTTCTTCTACATTGGCATTAAAAAAACCATGCGTAGCAATATGCAAAATACGAGGACTGTTTACAGATTTTACAGTTTCTTCCAAAGCCTCATTTTCCAAATATAAGGCAGGTTGCCATTCATTTTTCTGGGCTAAATCGGCAATAGTTTTTACTTCTTCGCGAGTTTGTAACAATTTGCCAATTTCTCCTCTGTTGCTTGTCCGATTGGTGGCAATGCTTGTGCTATCGTTTCCTATCATTTCGGCAGTAATTTTCTCGATACTTACAGGCAAAACAGTTGCTATTTTTGTTGCAACTTCTGTTTTAATTTTGCGTGCCATTTTTTGTTTTTCGGCAACTTCATACCTTGCTTTATTTTCAAGTTCATAATTTGGAAAACCAAGCAAAACTATTTCTTTGTTATTTGTAACAGGTTTTTGTGGGGTGCTAATAATTTCTTTCAAATTGGTAACTTGTTGAATATCAAAGGCATCAAGCACATATTTTTTGGTTTTGGCATTATACAAAGTATTCAAATTAATTTTATGATACACACCATCAGGCGAAAAATAAATTTTTGCCCTACCTTGCGTACTTTTCAAAGTCTTAGAATTAGCTATTTTTGCCCAAAAAGCCGTATATTCGCCTTCAGGCGAATGAGGAAATTTGCCTTCAGGCGAATGTTGTTCTTTAATTCCTTTTTGATACGCCAACAAATGCTTATTTTCCAAGTCATTTCCATTTTCCAAAATCACTAATTCGGGTGCATTTTTTGTATGTTTGCTAACCAACAACGCTGCATAATACGTAGTATCTGTCAAACCGTATCTATCATATTTAGGATAAAAGCCTTTTTGCTTAAAATATTCTGTATCACTGCTATCTGTCAAAACTTTTTCTACGCCAAATTTAGAAATTCGCACCATTTCCACTGCCACCTCGTTGGGTTTTAGGGCTTGTTGAATATCCTGCCAAGTGTATTTTCGTTTGTCGTTTGCCGTAGCAAAATTTTCAGATTTTGCAGACAACTGTTTTTCTATACTGTTTGTAGCTTCTGCTAAACTATCTATATTGAGTTTATTTTTAGCTTTATCGGCAAGGCTCAATTTTTCATAGTCGATGACTTGCTGTTTTTGCTTTTCCCATTGCCCAAACAAAGTAATTAAACTGCTGTCTTGGCTGTTGAGAATATTGGTTTTCATTTTTTGGGAGGAGTGGAGGAGAATGCCTTTGGTAAGTAATCTATTTGCGAAAATACTTGTTGCAAAATCAAAATTTGTAGCTGCTTTTGCATCACTTAACATAACTTGTAAAGCAAAAGTATAAAACTCATTGGAATAATCTTGAATAAGACTATTAAATTGTTTCTTTTCTGGTTCACTTAGAAACAAATAAATGCCTTCAATTTGTGCCACTGCACTTGTTAATATCTCTTTATGTAAATCATTAGCCTTATTATAGTTTTTTTGTAATAAACAAAATTTTGCAAATGTTCTTCTTTGGTGTGCATAATCAAAATTATATTTAGGGATACTTTGTGAGTAAATATTATATGCTTTGATATAATATTCTTCTGCTTTTTGATATTGCTTGCCAAGTGTATAAGAAAAAGCTAATCCAGTTAATGTATAAATATTTTGAACATTTACTTCATCTATATCCTGTTTTTTATTTATATCTAAACATTTTAGGTAACTAAATTCAGCTTCTTTACATTGCCCTGTCAGTGCATAAACATTTCCCAAATTATATAAAGTTTGTGCATAATCACGATGTTGCTCTCCATACAAATTTTTTCTTAATTCTAAACTTTCTTTATAAATAGGAATAGCTTTATCATATTTAGCGGTTTTGTGGTACAAACCTGCTAAGTTATTAAGAACAATAGCATAAGTTGGGTGCTTTGTTCCAGCTTTTACTTCAATTATCTTTTTTGCTTCTACATATAGTTGCTCTGCTTTATCTGTACGTATTTGATTATGTGTATAAACATTTGCTAATAGCAATAAAAGTGTGCCGTATGTAAGATGTTCTTTTCCTAAGTTTTTTTGTACTATTTCTATTGCTTTTAGATAAGACTGTTCTGATTGCGAAGCTAATCCATTTTGAAGACAAGCATTACCTACGTTTTGAAGTGCCATTGCATAAGTTAAGCTATTTTCTCCAAATGCACTTTTTCGTATTTCAGCGGCTTTTGAATACCATACAACTGCCTGCGAGTAATTTCCTTTCAAATAAAACCCTGTTCCTAATCTTGTTAATACTACTGATAATACACTATCTTTTTTTACCGTTTCTTTTTCTGTCAAAGGCAATGCTTTTTCGTGAAATTCAATAATTTTATCATAATTACTTTTCTGAATAGCTACAACCCCGCTATCCAACAAAGTTTTTAATTCCACATTTTGCCCATAACTTTCCCTACTTACCACCATCATCAGCATAGCAAGCACATAAAATAATATTTTTTTCATAAGATTAAAAGAGTTTACATACAGTTAGGTTCTTTTTGCGAAAACTAAGTTATTTTTTAGGAAATATGCAAGGAAAATAGTTATTTTATTTTAGTATTTAGTAGTTTATCAAAAACTTACAATTAATTATAAAATATAGAAAAGAACAAATATCTTTGCTTAGAAGTTGTGCGACCAAGCATTTTATACATTCCACCTAATTTATTTTTTTATGCAGTTTTCTTTTATCGTTTTGTATCGAAATCGTGATATTGTGAGAGTGGAGAGATGCTTGCAAAGTATTGCAAATCAGACTTATACCGATTTTGAAATTGTATTTTTAGATTACGGAAGTGAACTAAAGATGCAAAAGCAAGTAGAAGAATTATGTAGCCGTTTTCCGAAAGTTCGGTATCTATATGTGCCTACAGAAGGCTGGCTTTGGTGTAGGTCGCATGCCTTAAATCTTGGCATTGCCCACGCAAAAGGACAATATATGATTATTGTAGATGTAGATATTATGTATAGCCCTAATTTTGCACAATATTTTGCAGATAGAATTAGCCCAAACAAACTTTTTTTATACTCTTGTTATTATTTACCACAAAATTTTACAAAGCACCAAACCCTAAATTTTTATCAAGCCTATCCTTTTCAGGTCAATGATATTTCGGGCAATGGCTTATTGGTAGCACCTAAACAAAAAATTATAGATACAGGTGGTTATGATACTTATTTTAGAATTTGGGGTTTTGAAGATATAGATATGTATCAACGCCTAAAAAAACAAGGAGTT
Organism: Bernardetiaceae bacterium; assembly: GCA_044348925.1. Classification (GTDB taxonomy): domain Bacteria; phylum Bacteroidota; class Bacteroidia; order Cytophagales; family Thermoflexibacteraceae; genus JAAFKA01. Next base: position 15,938 of record JBIKRY010000007.1, on the reverse strand, counting down.
GAACATACAACGGTCAAGATAGACGAATTGCGAACTTTTCACCAATGGCACGCCATGAGCAACCAAATAGAATCTATGCCAAAAAGTTGGTCGGATTTTATGCGTAAATTTTGGGAATTTAAACCCACAGGTGTCATTACGCACACAGACATAGGAAAATTATTTGATTTGGAAAAACGTCCTGCTCAAACTATATTCCAAAAACCTACAGAAGCTAAGCAACATTTTACTTTTACCTATCCATTAGCAAAATCTTACTTAGACTTTACTACCAAATTTGCAAATTTAGAGGCAGGAGAAGCTATTTGTGTGCAACAAAATTTTGATGCTATTCCCAAACAAGCAAATTCTTTATTAGCAAAAATATCTAAAACGCTAAATAAGTTATTTACTACAATGAATATTTCCTACCGAATTACAGAGGTTTTGACTTTTGAAAAAGATTTGATAGAGTTTTTTCATGTCCGAGATTTTGCATTTTATTTTTTGTACGTCTATGAAAATCAAATTGCAGATTATTATTGGGAACAACAAAATATGGAAAGCATTACTTTTGTCATCATAAAAAAATAGCAAAATACAAATTTTAATAACCTAAATATAGTTACAAAATTTTCAACTATAAAAATTCTACTACTTCATGTAAGTTGCATAGTAGTACGGAACTCCAGTTCCGTACATGATTTATTGCACCAATAAAACACTTTAGACCAAAATAAATAGATTTTCATCTAAAATATACTTTTTTCTACGACTGTACGTAGCTGGAGCTACGTACTACGCAATTTACATTACTTAATCTATTTGTAGTAAAATTTTTTTATCTTTACAATAGCTAATTAAATTTGCATAAACCTCATTTTGTTGTAATAATTCTATATTTCCTAACAAAATCATTTGTTCTTTTGCTCTGGTTAAAGCTACGTTTAGTTTTCTGTCCACCAATCCATCATCTGTCAAAGAAACCAAATTTTTTAATTGATAACTTTTATTGATACAAAACGAAATAATAATAATATCTCGTTGGCTACCTTGATACCTTTCTACGGTATCTACCGTAATTTTTTCGTAATTTTCAATTCCTCGTACTTGCAAATGATTGCGAATATGTGCTATTTGATTTCTGTATGGTGTAATAATTCCAAGACTTTTTTCGGGGCTAAATTCTTTCTGATGTTTTTTGTAAAGAGCAATAATATTTTCTACAATTTTTGCTATCCACATGGCTTCATGGGTATGAATTTTATCAGATTTATCTTCAGCAAAACTTTTGGTAGCAATAAAATTTAATCTATTGGCAGAATGTATGCTATCTAAAAAGTTGCTTTTGCTCTCAAAATCGGCTATTTGTGCAGGTCTTGCAGGCTTTAATACATTTTCATAAAAAAATTGATTTGGAAAATCTGCTAATTCTATGTGCATTCTACCTTGATAACTTAAGGTATCATACGCCCATGTCCATGCATTTTTTTTGCACAAATTATACAATCTTTCAAACAAAGAATTACTACGATTTTCCAAACCTATAGTATGTAATTCTTCATCTTTTACTTGCGATTTGAATTTATTTTGCAATACAATAGCAGGTAGCTGTTTGTGGTCGCCAATCATTACAAATTTTTCGACCAATGGCAATATCCCAATAATTTGTGGCTCTAAAATCTGCGAAGCCTCATCAATAATAGCAACTGAAAAATTTTTAAGTGTAAATATTTCTGGTTTATTGGTTACTGCTGCCACTGTTGCCACAAAAATCCGAGTTTCGTCCATCAATTCTTTGACTTCTTTGCGGGTTTTGCGGGTTTCTATTTTTTTATCGAGTAATTTTGAACGGTGCTTTTCGGCAGTCGAATATTCAGAGCCTATTCGCAAAAAATCTAATTCACTAATAGCTTCACAAATCTCATCAACTGCACGATTGGTATAAGCCAACAAAAGTATATTGTTAGTTGGATTTTTGTATAATTCAAAAGTTAGATTACGCAAAATTAGAGAAGTTTTACCTGTGCCTGGAGGTCCAACTAACAAAAAATAATCTTCAGCATCTAATGCTTTATTGATAATACGATTTTGCTCTTCGTTTAAATCTGGGTTATGATAAGGCATAGTATAGCTCTGTGTAAAAAAATTTCCTTTCACAAAATATTGACATATTTCAATACTTTGTACCTATTTTATAGTTGCACATAACAAAACCATGTATAAAATTTTGCCTCTTCTTTAAAAATTTGCTGATAATTTTCTGTTATTTCTGTTAATAATGGCAATGGAGTTGGATACTTATAATCTACCCATTCATCATTCCAACGTGTCATCGCAGTTTTAAAAATTGGCGGAAACTCGTAATATATTTTGCAATTTTTCTTCAAATAAGTGGCATCATCTGCGTTTGGCAAAATAATTTCAGCTTTTGGTGGTGAAAATATGGCTTGCAATTTTTGTAATCTACCACTTATGGTAGGTACTTCGCCTTGATAGCCTGCGTGCATCAAAGCTTTTTTTAAGGTATAGCAATCACCTTGACTTGCAGGATAATTATCCTCAAATAATAGATGTTTAAAGCCAAAATTTTGGGCAGTTTTCAGCCTTTCAAAACTATTTTGGTGGTCATCAAAAAATAGTAAGGTATTATTTTTATCTACTTTAGACCAATCCGATTTGCTAAAATCTTTGGTTTGGTAAATCCCATTAGCTACTTTATAACTAATTCTATCCAAAACAGGGTCTATACAAATGAATTGAGCATTAGGGGCAGCTTGTTCCATAAACCAAGTACCTTGCCCTTTCCAAACGCCACTTTCTATAATAAATTTCGGTTGAATTTGTTTGGTAATAAACCACGTAGCAAATAAATGTGGTGTTTTCATACCACCTTCATTATCTTGAATAGGACGGTTAGGAAATATTTGCATAAATTCGGCTATCGAATTTTTGATAGTTTCGCGTGTCCAAGAAACTTGCCCTAATTCTCTTATTAATTGCATAGTGTATGTTTTTATTACTAAAATAGGTATTTTATGGTTGATAAGCAATAAGAAAACCCACAATTTTACAAAATTGTGGGTGTATATTTTTTATTTGTACATTATTTTGCCAAATGTAATTTTAAAGCATCTAAACGGCTTTTGATAGAACTATCTATCTGATTATCACGTACTTTAAGAATAAATCCACCAATAATTTCGGGCTTAATATGCTCTTTTAAGGTAATTTTTTTACCTCCCGAAATTTTTGTTGCTATATTTTTAAATTGTTCACGCAATTCATCTGTCAATTCACTTGCTGTGATAACTTCTGCATTTTCTAAATTTTGTAGTACATTATATTGTGCAACAAAAGCAGAAGCAATTTCAAAAAGTAAGCCTTCTCTTGTTTTTTTGACAATTAAATCAAAGAAAGATGATGTCAAGGCGGTAATTTTTCCCGAAAAAATTTTGCGTAATGACTGCAATTTTCTGTAATTATCTACAATAGGATTTGCTAACATTAATCGCAAAGGACGGCTTGCTTCACAAGTATTTACAAATAATTGCATATCTTGATATACCTCCTCTAATAAACCTTTCTCTTGTGCCAACCCTATCAAAGAATTTGCATAACGGGCTGAAATTTGTATTTCTGACATAATTTTAGTTTACTTTAACGTCATTCAAATAACTTTTTACCAACTCCATCTGGGTAGATTTATCTGCTAATTGCTTACGCATTACTTTTTCAGCAATTTCTAAAGATAAATCTGCCACTTGTTTTTTCACTTCAGCCAATGCCAAGTTTTTCTCGGTGCGAATAGCCTCTTGTGCTTCTGCTACAATACGATTTTTCTCTGTATTTGCTTTCTCCGTTGCTTCAGCAATAATTTTGTCGGCAGTTGTTTTGGCATCACGCATCATTTTTTCTCTTTCTACTCTTGCCTCTTGCAATGCTTTCTCGTTGCTCGATTGCAACAATAATAAGTCATTTTTTGCTTTCTCGGCTGCTGCCAATGCAGTCGAAATAGATTCTTCTCTATCTCGCAATGCCTGTGTAATTGGTTTCCAAGCTACTTGGCTTAAAATACCCAAAACAATTAAAAAAGTAAGAACTGTCCAAAAGACAAGTCCTATACCAGGGGTAACTAATTCCATGCTATATAATCGGTTAAGTTGGAAAAAATTGCTATAAAAATATTACTACTAATTTACTATAAATCTATAAAAAAACTTATTTACATAGCTACAAGAATCCTAAAAATTTACTACTTTATATATTTCCTTAACAATGAATGATTTATGGGATAAATTATATTTATATTAGACGCTATCAAGGTTTGTAGCATAGACTTTAGTCTGTGCTTTTAAATTATTGATAATCAAGGAATTACAAGCACAGACTAAAGTCTATGCTACAAATCTTAATAATCTCTATTATCAATTCACTTATAGTAAAAAATTTGTTCCCGACACTATCTGTCGAGAACAAAAGTTTTTTATTTGTTACCGATAAGGAAGCAAACAGCAATAGCGAATAAAGCAGCACCTTCAATCAAGGCTGATGCAATCAACATACCTGTTTGGATTTTAGCTGCCATTTCTGGTTGGCGAGCCATACCTTCCATAGCACTTCCACCGATTTTACCAATGCCAAGACCAGCACCTAATACTGCTAAACCTGCACCGATACCTGCACCCATTGGGGTTACAGAACCACCAATTTCTAACAAAATGTTTGTTAAAGTCATTGTAATAAAATTTAAAAGAATGAAAATAATTGAACTAAACTAAAAAATCTTTGCAAATATCTCTCTAAAAACAGAGGTTTTGCTATCTATTAATGGTGTGCTTCTTCGTGGTGATGTTCCTCGATAGCTGCACCAATAAATAATGCGGATAATAACGTAAAAATAAATGCTTGTAAAGCAGCTACAAATAACTCCATAAAGGTCATTACTATTACAAATGCACTTACAGGAACTCCAACGGCAATACTTTTGAAGATAAAAATGAAACTCATTAAGCTCAAAATAATAATGTGTCCTGCGGTTATGTTAGCAAAAAGACGAATCATTAAAGCAAATGGTTTGGTTAAGATACCAATAATTTCTACAGGTAACATAATTGGACGCAACCATAATGGTACACCTGGTGTCCAAAAAATATGCCCCCAATAGCTTGCATTGCCCGAAAAATTGGTAATCAAGGCAGTAATTACTGCCAAAGAAAGTGTAAAAGCAATATTTCCAGAGGCATTTGCACCTGTTGGCATTAAGCCTAATAAATTGTTTATCCAAATAAAGAAGAAAACAGTTAATAAGTAAGGCAAATATTTTGTTGCTTTTTTCTCTCCAATATTAGGTACTGCAATATCGTCACGTACAAAGATAATCAATGGCTCGAATAGAGATTGAATTCCTGAAGGAGCTTTGCCTGCATTTTTTTTGTAACCACTTGCCACTGCGGTAAATACCAACAAAAGAATAACCGCAGAAAGCATAATACTTGCTGCATTTTTGGTAATAGAAAAATCTAAAGGAGCTAATTTTTTGGCATCTGCATCTACTATAATGTTGCCTTCGCCATCAGCATTATAAATGTGTTCGTGTTCTAATTTGAAACCGTCATGCAACATTTTTTCGTTGTGAAATTTGCTTGACGAAAATACTACCAATCCTCTTGTATTGTCATATAAGATAATAGGCAATGGAATACTTACGTGGTGTTCTGCACCTGTTTCATCTGTAGTTGTCCACAAATGCCATTCGTGTGCATCTGCAATGTGGTGGTTAATCATAGCACCTGCATCAAAAGCTGCTCCTTCTGGGGTTTCGGCTTTTGTCTGTGTATTGGCAAAAAATATAGCTAAAATGCTGAAAATGAAGTATTTAATATATCTATGATTCATTGGTCTGAAACTTTTATACGAATTTTGGTGCAAATTAGGTAATAAAACTTTATTTGCAAATCTGTATTAGAAAAATATTAGCTTTTTTATGAAATAAAATTTTTTGACAAAAATAGCTTACTAAATTTTGTGGCTACAAATCAAGTAAGCTATTTTTTTACTTCGTCAAATAAACTAATCTATATACTATTTATTGGAAAGCTACTAATTCTTGTGTTGTTAATTTGCCTACAAAAGTTGGTGTGCCTGTGGCTTGTAATTTGAAAACGGCAGCATCTCCTTGCAATAAATCTGCTAAAGGAGCAGGGGTAGGAAGTGTACCCGAAAAACCAACATGGGTAACTATCAAGGTATTACTACTACTAATAGTTTGGTTTGCAATGAGTTGCATGGTTTTTGTGTAACGATTTGGCTCGTCATATACAAAATAAGTAAGGTCTTTGTTTGTAGTAGTTTCTGCTGTAGATAGTCCCATATAATACGCAGATTCCTTACAACGGTTAAATTCGCTGGTAATAATTTTGCTAATAGGAATACGTAATTTTTTTAGGGCTTTTCCTGTAGCTCGCATCTGTTCAATACCTGCTGGATTATCTAATTGACGTGCCAACTGTGAACTTCCACTTGTCCACCAACCTGTTGTAAAAGGTAGCGAAGTTTGGTCTGTACCTGTGGTTGCTATGCCGTGGCGAAAAGACAAAACATGCCCACCTTTTTGTACTGCATTGATTATCGCAGCATTTGGCGTAACAAACAAAGTTCGTTTGACTTTATTACTTGTATCTCCTTGATTGATAGCCACAATGGTAACTACAGCAAATTCTGCAGTAGGTGGCGTATATATCCCATTACTATTTACAGTCCCACCACCTGTTACTCGCCAAGTAGATTTTTGTGTGGTAGAAAAAGAATAGGTTTTATTAGGCAGAATAGCAGTACTATCCTCAACGGTTGTTGGCACAAAAGCAAAGGCTGGTTTTGGGGCTTCACAACACGCAGAAACCAAAAACATAGTGAGTACAAAAGAAATACCTAAGAGAATAGTTGATTTCATAAAATTGAATATTTTTTTATTTGTAAATTACCTAATTTACTATCAAATTTACTGTAGCATTTAGGCTACAATAAATTTGATAGTGCTTGTTTACCTATTAAAGGTCAACAAATTTTCCAACTAACCATAATATTAAGCCTAATACAAGTAAGCCACCGCCACCACCGTAGCCATAACCACCTGCTGCAACATTAAGAATTCCAATTACAAGCAATACTAAGCCAACAATCATCAAAATAATACCAATCGTCATTAATAATCCATTAATATCCGAATTAGTTTTTTCGGCTTTTTTTACTTTGTTGAGCATAGATTTTAATGCCATGCGTTTGCTAATAGCTAATTTTGATGTTTTATTAATAGCTTTTTCCAAATTTATACGCAAAGTAGCTAATTGTGTAGCATTATTTAGTTGTTGTTTGGTTTGTGCATCTGCGGTTGCATTAATTTCGGCATTATTGTATGCACCTTTTACGCCTGAAGCATAGGTTGAAAAAACAACCGACAAAATAAATAAGAAACTTAAAAGAATTTTTTTCATAAATAATAATATGGTTTAAAATGGTAAAGAAAAATTAGTAAAAAATTAGTAAAAAATATACTATACTACTACAATTTTTAGGTATTTTCATCTATTTGCTTTGTAAATGTAATCAAATAGTCAAAATAAACAATATTTAACCAACTTTTATTTCTAAAATACTATTTGTTATGGCTTTGTAAATATTGTGATAAGCTGGATATTTTTCCAAATAATGCAAGTGTTTTTCGATAGTTTTAGTGTCTTTCCGTTTTGCAGGGCCTGTTTGTGCATCTTTTGGGTTCATTTTCATTGCTTTTTGCAGGGTTTCTTCCAATAATGGAAATAGCATTTCGAAGTCCATTTCTTTGTCGTCCAAAATTTCCTTTGCAATCGTATATAAATGGTTAGAAAAATTACAAGCAACTACAGCTGCTATGTGCAAAGCCTGTCTTTGTTGTGAGTCTAATACATATACTTCTTTGCTTAGACTTGTGGCAAGTTCTCCTAATATTTCCAAACTTTCTGCTTGCTTACTTTCTATACAAATAGGAATTTTTTGGAAATTAATTTGTTTGGTTTTGGTAAAGGTTTGCAGAGGGTAAAAAACGCCAATATTTTTGCTGGCTACTTGCAAAACCTCCATAGCTTGTGTACCCGAAGTATGTGCCAACAACATACTTGTAGGCAAAAGCAAATTATTTGCAACCGTTTCCAAAGCATCATCCGTAATTGCTACCAAAGCTATATCAGCATTGGAAGCCATAAAATCAAGTTTTTGTGTTGCTTTTGCTTCATATAATTGTTCTGCTAATAATTTAGCATTTGCAATATGTTTACTATATACTTCGGTTATCCGATGTCCTTCTTTTTCTAAAGCAATAGCCAAATGCCAAGCAACATTGCCAGCACCAATCATAATTATTTTATACAAATTTTATAGATTTAAGAGGTAATTTATTGATTAGGAGTAGATTGTATTGTAGCTTTGATAAGGGAAATTTTGTAAATTCTTATTTTTAGGATTGGTAAGGTGCATAAAGCACCATGTCAATCTAAAAATTTATTGTTTCACTAGACTTCTTGCGAAAGTCTTTGTCATTCTTCGCTATGCTCAGAATGACAAAACCCCGTTTTTAACATCAAAAAGACTTTCACAAGAAGTCTAATATTTTATTTAAACGTAAAATAGTACAAAAGTTATAGGTTTTTATGATATTTTCATAGTTCATGTTAAAATAATGGCATAAATCTACAAAGAAATAAAATCTTCTGGGTTAATAGGCACACCATCATTCCACAATTCAAAATGCAAATGAGGTCCATCTGTTAATTCGCCTGAATTACCAATAATGGCAATAATATCTCCTACTTTTACCGTTTCACCAACTTTTTTGAGCAATACTGAATTATGTTTATAAAAGGAAATTAAATTGCTACGGTGCTGAATGGCAATCACATGCCCCGAATCTTGAGTCCAAGAAGCCAAAATTACCGTGCCATCTGCTACAGTTTTGATAGGCTCATTTTTTTGTGCTACAATATCAATTCCATAATGTTTTTTCTTGTAATCGTATTTTTTTAGCACCAAACCCTGCAAAGGCGGAAATAACATCATATTTTTTAGCTCCTCTTTGTTATATTTTACGCCTGTTTTTTCGTTACTCACTGCCTCAAATTCTCTGCGAAATAAGGAATCTGTAGGGTGCAATTTGTCATTTTTTTCACTTTCTTTGTTTGTTTTTGTGCTTATGGTTTTGGGTTGTTCCAAAACCACAGGTTGTCCTCCATTCATTACCAATTTAAAATCGGCTATAAATTTATCTCGCATCCGCACTGCCTCCTCCAGCGAATCTACGTGCATCGACAATCGTACAATTTGGCGGTTAATCGTCATTGCATCATCTTTTCGTGCCAAAGCAGCCTCCAAAATTCGCCCAACCACAATACTAACCGACAATAAAAGCAAGAATATACCAAAAAGCACAACAATCATACGAGCAAACGTAAAATTTATGGTAACTTCTTCTTTCAAATTATCTACCCGATGAATAATTAAAAGATATTGTTTGGTTAGTCTTTCATAAATAGTTCTACGTTCTTTCATAAGAGTTGTTTTAAAATGTTAATTTACATTCGTTTTTTTTGCAAATTTATAAACAAAAAGCCAAAAACTTTATTTTTCGGGCTATTTTTGTAATTTTGCACTTGGATAGTGTAAAATATTGCGTGTTACAAATTGTAAGCAATTTGCAACACTTCACGCAAACCATCAATTTATATGTTTAAAGATACTGAAGTAACCTCTTATACCGTTGCAAGTGATAATGTGTTGAATCAACGCCTATTATTTGCCTATTTTCGTGCTGCCGAAATGATACAAGGCAATCTGCTCGAAGTGGGTTGTGGTGCTGGCAAAGGAACAGAAATTTTTTCGAAAGTTTGTAGCAATTATACAGCCATCGATAAAAATGACGAACTTATTGCCCATCACCAAAGCAAATACCCTAATTACAGATTTATTAACTCTTTTGTGCCTCCATTTACAGGCGTAGAAAGTGATAGTTTTGATTTTGTAGTAACTTTACAAGTGATAGAACACATAGAAGATGACCATAATTTTTTGAAAGAAATTTATAGAGTTCTCAAAAAAGGTGGAAAAGCTATTATTTCCACGCCTAACAGAAAAATGTCTTTGACTCGCAATCCTTGGCACGTAAGAGAATATACAAGCGTAGAACTAAAAACGATGCTCGAAAAATATTTTGATAGAGTAACTTTTGGTGGAGTGTTAGGAAATGAAAAAGTAATGGAATATCAAGACCGAAATAAAGCCTCGATAGCCAAATTTAAACAATTTGATATTTTTGATTTCGAGAACAAATTGCCAAGACAATTATTACAAATTCCGTATGATATTCTCAACCGTATCAACCGAAACAAATTACATAACACGAATGATAGCCTAATTAATAGCATTAAACAAGCAGATTTTTCGTTGAGTACAGATACCGAAAAATGCTTAGATTTTTTCTGTGTCGTAGAAAAAAATAAATAGAACAAAAATACGCTATTTTGTGTTTTTGTGGTATTGTAAGCAATAAATTTGCAAAAATTACCCTTATTTCATCTTAAATGCCTTTGTATATGAAAACAAAATATATTTTTCTTGCATTATTTATTTTGTGCTTTTTGCTAATTAGCACAGATATAGAGGCACAATGTGCTATGTGTCGGTCTTCAGTAGAAAGTAATATTACTAATCAAAGTAGTAAAATAGGACTTGGTTTAAACAAAGGAATTTTATATTTGTTATCTCTACCCTATTTGTTAATTGCATCTTTGGGTTATCTTTGGTATCGAAATAGTAGTGTGCAGAAACCAAAAAAATTTGATTTTCAATGGAAAAAACACTAATTTTGCCTGCCAAATACAACAAATCTATTGTTCATTGGCTTGTATTACCAACAAATAGCTAATTTCACTATTTTTCCATTTTTAAATGTAACTACAATGACTACAAAAATATTATTAGTAGAAGATGACACCAATTTGGGCTATGTTATCAAAGATAATTTAGAATTGAGTGGCTATGAAGTGGTTTTGTGCGAAGATGGTGAAATAGGTTGGAATACGTTTTCCAAAACAGCATTTGATGTTTGTGTATTGGATATTATGTTGCCCAAAAAAGATGGAATTAGTCTTGCCGAAGCCATACGAGAAAAAAATCATTGGATACCAATTATTTTTTTGACCGCCAAAGGTATGAAAGAAGACAAAATTGCGGGCTTTAAAGTTGGTGCAGATGATTATATGACCAAACCATTTAGCATCGAAGAACTTACCCTGCGGATAGAAGTATGTTTGAAACATATTCGCAAAAAAGAGGAAGATACACAGACCAAGAAAAATGAAAATATTTTTAGTTTAGGTACATACCAATTTGATTATCCAAACCTTAGCCTCATACATAGCAAAGAAACATTGGTTTTGACACAAAAAGAAGCAGAAGTATTGCGACTGTTTTGCCTAAATCCTAATAAAGTGCTAAAAAGAGAAGAAATTTTGAAACCAATTTGGGGAAATGATAGCTACTTTTCGGGACGAAGTCTTGATGTATTTATCTCTAAAATTAGAAAATATTTGCAATACGATACAAGCATCGAAATTACCAACGTACACGGGGTAGGTTTCAAATTTGAAAACAAAAACCAAATTGCTTAAGAGTTACCTTGCTATGACTCTATACACAAACTTTGATGCCAAAATAGCGAAAAGATTGCACCCAAAATAACTGAAAAACTACGAATGTTCAAAAAAATTAAAAATCAAATCAAAAATAAGTGTAAAAATAGCTACTTTATTTTTCTGTTGCTATTGTTGGCAAGTTGTTCGGAAAGTAGCCCTTTAGAAACACCGCCAAATTTGATAGACCGAAATAAAATGATTCGACTAATTACCGAAATTCAATTAGCAGAATCGGCTATTGGTTTGCAACCATTTAGTCATACGGAAGCAGTTATTCGTTTTAAAAAATATGAAGGCGAAATTTTTAAGAAATATCAAGTAGATTCGGCAACCTATTTTACGAGTTATCAATATTATGCTGCAAAAGGTAAATTATTGCAATATATCTATCTTATTGTGGGAGATTCTATTACAGCACAACAAAAAAGAGCCGAAAAAATTGCCCGATTAGATTCCGCAAAACGTGCCGACAGCCTACAAAGAAAACAAATAGATTCGTTGCTAAGCAAAAAAGATAGTATTCCACTAAAAATACCAAAAACTCAAAACCGAACTAAAAATCGAAAAGTAAAGATTGAAAAATAAAAACGCAATACACTCTCACAAAACTACGTTCTATCGACTATATTTCTGAAAAATACTTGTAAAACATTTTATTATTTTAACTAATTATTTAATGAACTATCTAAAAATATTTTTATTGCTTATCGGCTTGCAATTTTCGGCTACTGCCCAAGACAAAATAAAAATTACACAAACAGATTATGCCAACCAAAATATAGAAATGGCAGACAAATTTAGAGAAGAGGGCAAAATTTATGTCGTAGTTGCAGTTATTTTAACCGTTTTGAGTGGAATGTTTGTCTATTTATTTTTGTTGGATAAGAAGATTACCAATCTTGAAAAATTAGCTGAAGATAATAGAGAATAAATATGCCGTATGGCATTTTACGATGCTTTATGACAAAATAAGTATTGGCTACAATCCATAAAAACAAAATCATTGCTAAAAAATTATGAAAATTACACACATTATAGGAATTATTGTAATTGCTATTGCTATTGGTATTATTATTACTTCGGCAGGTAGTGCAAGTCAATATGTCAATTTTAAACAGGCAAAAGAAATGGCTGCTGATGGCAATTCGGATAAAGTGCATGTGGTTGGCGAATTAACCAAAAATGCACAAGGCGAGGTAATAGGCGTAGAATACGACCCGTTGAAAGATGCCAATTATTTGGCTTTTTCGGTAATAGACGACAAAAAGATGGTACAAAAAGTAGTTTGTTTTAATCCACCACCTTCGATGAAAGATTTTACAAAATCAGAAAAAGTGGTATTGATTGGCAAATATAAAGACGGCGTTTTTGTAGCCAGCGAAATTTTAATGAAATGCCCTTCCAAATACGAAGAAAAAGAACTGAAACAATAGAGATTATTAAGGAATGTAGCATAGACTTTAGTCTGTGCTTGTAAATTATTGGTAATCAAGGACTTACAGGCACAGACTAAAGTCTATGCTACAAACTTTAATAATGTCTAATAGAGCTTATTTTTTAACATAGACTTCAGTTGGAGATGCCAGCAATTCTCACTTTGAGATATGTAACTCATTGACTATCAATGCTTATTTATTCATTATTTTTCCCATTTTAGGTAATTCATTGATTATCAATAAATTACTAAATAGAAAAAACGAGTTAAATACTTGATTATCAATTAATTAGTCAAAGTGGGAATTGCTGTGGAGATGCTTAGTCTTTTCCTAAGTTATTGGTCATAAAATACTTGCGAAACACAGGCTAAAATATATAGCACAAGCCAAAATATTTCTTTGCAATAGAACAAAAACATACTATCCAATGTTTGCTAATAAACTACAAACAACAATCAAAATATGAAAATAGGGGTAGTATGTTATCCAACTTTTGGAGGTAGTGGCGTGGTTGCTACAGAACTCGGCAAAGCAATGGCAGAGGCAGGACATCAAGTACATTTTATTACCTATGAGCAGCCAACACGTTTGGACTTGCTGGGCGAAAACTTGTTTTACCACAAAGTAAATATCCGCAGTTATCCTCTTTTTGAATTTGCCCCTTATGAATTGGCTTTGGCGAGTCGTATGGTGCATGTTGTACAGAGTGAAAAATTAGACCTTTTACACGTACATTATGCCATTCCACACGCATCTGCTGCATTTATGGCAAAACAAATTCTCAAAACTATGGGAATTTGTATTCCTATTGTAACTACTTTGCACGGCACAGATATTACGTTGGTGGGCAAAGATGAAAGTTTTGCCCCTGTGGTAACTTTTAGTATCAACCAATCTGATGCTGTTACGACTGTTTCTGAAAGTTTACGCAACGATACCTATGCACATTTCAATATCACAAAAGAAATAGATGTTATTCCTAATTTTGTTGATTTAGGACGTTTTAGAAAACAAAAGAAAGACCATTTTAAAAAAGCTATTTGCCCAAACAACGAAAAATTATTGGTACATACTTCCAATTTTAGAAAAGTAAAACGTATTGAAGATGTAGTAGCTATTTTTGCTAAAGTGCGTCAAGTTTTGCCTTCTAAACTCTTATTGGTAGGAGATGGACCAGAACGAAGCCCTGTAGAAAGTTTGTGTCAAGAATTGGGTTTGTCGGAAGATGTACGTTTTATTGGCAAATTAGAGGCTATTGAAGAAGTGTTATCTATTGCAGATGTATTTTTGATGCCTTCTGAAACCGAAAGTTTTGGTTTGGCTGCTTTGGAGGCTATGGCTTGCGAAGTGCCTGTTATTTCGAGTAACACAGGAGGTCTGCCCGAATTAAATGTGCATGGGGTAACAGGATTTTTGAGTAATGTAGGAGATATAGAAGATATGTTTAGAAATACTTTAACAGTATTAGAGCAAGAAAATTTGGCAACCTTTAGACTCAATGCACTTGCACACGCCAAAAAGTTTGAGGTGCATAAAATTAGACCTATGTATGAAGCAGTGTATCACAAAGCACTAAACAAAGTAGAAAAATACGAAGTAATATAACACTATACAATAAAACAATATTATCCGTAACAAGCCCTTTTTTCTTTTGAAAATTTTAAAAATTCAAAATGTACTTTTCTGAGATTTTATCAAAATGCAAAGCTAAGTGATAAACTTAGCTTTTTTTTATTTTTGATAAATATTTCGTTTTTTATTTGTTTTATCAATAATTAAGTTTTATCATTGCAAACAAATAACAAGAATACAGAAAGCAAAAAGAATAACCCTCTTTAAAAAATTAGTGAGCAAATGACTACGTTCTGCTACACCTTACAATATTATAGGCTCTTTTTGAATGTTTGAGATGATTATTAACGGATAATTAGTACAAGAAACTGTTAAGACACTTGATACCTCATACAATTTTGTAATTTGTAACTCTCAAACTATTTTCTGTATTCTTGTATTTTTTATTGATTTTCGTTACTTTTCTTTTCGTTTTTTCGCCCTCTTTCCACAGAAAAACGCAACGTAACGAGGAAAGTCCACACTCAAAAACCACGTTTTTAATACTAATAAGCTACTTTTTATAAATCTTTTAATTTTTTTGCAACTTTTAAAAGTTCTTGATAAATCATATCTATTTTATCATCATTTTTCTTTTCTATTTCTTTAAAACCTATAAGTTCAATATTTAAAATTTCACAAATTTTTACAAGTTTATCTAATGTAATTTCACTATTTCCACTTTCCAAGCTACTGTATTGACTTTGCGACACGCCAAGAAGTACAGACATTTCACCTTGTGAAATCTTTAAATCTTTCCGTTTTTCTCTAATAGCTTCTAAAATATCTTGCTTATTCATACGTTTTGATAAAATAGTTTATCAAAAATACGAAAAAATAGTCAATTAATAAATAAATGATAAAATATTTTATCATTTATTTTGTTTTTATTTATTTGATAAATATATTTACATAATAAATAAAAAGTTCATTGACATATGGAAAATCATTTTATCGGCTTAGATATAGGCAAGAAGAATGTCGACGTGGCTGTGCCACTTGGCAACGGAGGTTTTAGTTGTTTTCGTATCAACAACACCCCAGAGGGATTTCAAAAATTTCAGGCTGAGTTAGAAAAACGCAAAGCTGACCTCAAAAAAAAGAAAATGGATGTTCAGTTTTGGCTTGTTTCAGAGGCTACTGGTATTTATTATGTGCCTATTCACGCCTATTTTGATGCTATTGGTGTACC
>JBIKRY010000410.1:0-3240 GCA_044348925.1 Bernardetiaceae bacterium | reverse complement strand
CGGGGCTGCCTAAGCGAATGAAATGTAAGGATAAAAATGAACTTGGTTATAAATTCACAAATTTTGAGAAATAATTACTATTTTTCTTTCAATTTACCTAACTCATTCGCTTAGGCAGCCCCGCCTAAAGGCGAATATACGGTATCCGTAGTTCACGTTATACCACTTAATTATCTATTACTTCATCTACCTATAAAAATATGAAAAATATCTTTGTAAAATATATTTTTATTCTATCTTGCCTACTATTACCAACTTTGGCAATGGCTGACCCAACTCCACCACCTGTAGTGATTGTAGAAAATGTGCCAATTGACGGAGGAATTTCCTTACTTGCAGCAGCAGGAATAGGCTATGCAGCAAAAAAAATATATAATGCTCGAAAAAAATAATCTTTATGCAATTAAGTAGTTATCTCAAAAAAACAAGCAAACAAATTAACTATACACTTGAGCAATTTGGCGAAGTTTTATGCCAAGAAACAAGTGCAGTTTCCCAACATTTGTTGCCATTGATTCAAATTTTACACAATGCCTCCGAAGGTGGCAAACGAATAAGGGCAGTTTTGGTTGTTTTAGGCTACGAAATTTATACAAATACTTTCCACGAAGCTATTTTAGAACCAGCCATTGCTTTTGAAATTTTCCAAACTGCTATTCTGATTCATGATGATATTATAGACCTTAGCCCAACACGACGAGGCAAGCCAACGGTTTATAAACAATTAGAAGCAAACAAAAACCATAGCCATTATGGAATTGCACAAGCTATTTGTTTGGGAGATATTGGAATGTTTTTGGCTATGCGTTTGGTAAGTCAAAGTAATTTTAGTGCAGAAAGACGTTTAGCGGCTGTCAATTCTTTTGTTCATACCTTACTTTATACAGGAATTGGCGAAATGTTAGACGTAGAATTGCCTTATCTGCCCGACCAAAAGCAAGAATCTGATGTACTAAGCATTTATTTGCACAAAACAGCACATTATACTATTACAGGAGCTTTGCAATTAGGTGCTATTTTGGGCGGTGCTTCAGAAGATTATTTGCAACATATTTCCGTATTTGGCAATAATTTAGGCATTGCTTTTCAAATTCAAGACGATATTTTAGGAATTTTTGGCGAAGAAAGCCAAACAGGAAAATCTACCGTATCCGATATAGAAGAGGGAAAAATTACCTTATTATATCTTTTTGCCCTACAAAAAGCAACTGTTGCCCAAAAACAAATATTTGCAGAATACTACGGAAAAGGAACAATTACTACAGAAAATGCCGAAAAAATACGCAAAATTTTCTTACAAACAGGTGCTTTAGCCTATTGCGAAAGCCAAAAAGAAAAATATGTGCAAAAGGCATTAGAAGTATTACACCAAATCACACAAAATAACATTCACCAAAATCTACTCAAAGATTTTGCAGATTTGATGATTCAAAGAAAACAATAAGTAATAAATAGGAAATATTAAATATAACTTATTGGTTATCCATTAGTTATATTTAATAAAATTCTCCTGTTTCTTTTACGAAGATAAAAAAAGAAAAGTTATTTGCTAACTGTAGAACTAATTTGTATTATAAACCTACCTTTCTGCTTTGCGTATCCATTTACTTTCCATTGCTACGTTTCAATATGTAGCTTTATTTTTAAACTTTGTTTTGCAGTTTGTATTAACTTGGTTTATTTTGCCTGAAGTTTTTGGTAGTTTTGCAAAATTACAACTTGCTACAGACATTTTGCTTGGTTCTATTACTGTAGGTTTTCACACAGCTTATTTGCAAGTGCCAGAAGAAAATAACCAAAAATTATTAATACATACCATTGGGTTAGGAATATTGCAAAGTATTTTAGTGATTTTTTTGGGTTTTCTAATTTTTATAGGTTTTTATTTTTTAGATTGGTACAATTTACAAGACTTTATTTTATCTTTTTTGTTACTTTGTAGCACAGCTTTAGTGTCTATTAAGCAGATTTTTTATGTAGTATATGAAAAAAAACAGGCTTTTGCCTTCAATTCCAAAATCAATTTATATCTAAATGTAGTAATAGCTATACCAACGATGTTGCTTGCTTTTTTCTTCCCAACTATAGAACTTTTGGTGGGCAGAATAGTATTTGCTAATGTCTTAGCTTTTATGGTTTATTTATATTTAGCAGTTTTTGATTTGCAATTTCGTATGCCAATTTTATTCTGGAAATCTTGGGATATGTTATTAAGCAAAAAAATTATCTATTTTTCTTTTCGTTTATACATAGCACGTCTAATAGAAATGCTACAAACACGAATAGATATTTTATTAGTGAGTTATTTGTTTGGAAATTATGAACTTGGCATCTATGAAAGGATAAAATTTTATGCCACACTGCTACAAAGTTTGCTCAATGGTTTTACACAACGCCTCAATAGTGTGCAATATCGGTTGCAAAGTAATATAAATTTGTTATATCATTCGCATACAATTATACTTTTACTAAGTCCTTTGCTTTATTTTGCTACTTTTATTGGCTTGTTTGTCTTGCATTATTTTTTTGGTCTTGCAACATTAAACCAATTATTTCCTTTATATTTTTGCTTTTGGGCTTTTGCGGGTTTGTGTAGTTTTTTGGACAATATTCGTACATATCTCCAAATTCATCATGCCATTATACGCACTACTATGGTTATGCGTTTAGTGCCTATGTTTTGTTTTTTGTTGGGGAATCTGCTTGTCTATCTAAGCCCTTTTGTGTTGTCTATTTATTGGGTTGCATTTTTGTATTCGGTTTCTTATTTGGCAGTTTTTTTGTTTCTCAAACCCTATTTATATTCCTTTGCTTATCTTCGTTTTAGTAAACTAATTTACAGAGATATACAGAAATATGTAGAAAAAAATATTATTTAACGTGAACTACAGATACGATATATTCGCCTAAAGGCGAATATACGGTATTATAAAAATGAATTTGCTGATGGTAGTCAAGCAACCCGCAAAATTATGCTACAAAAAGGCAATATTGCAAATTAGGTTAAGATATAATTAGTTTATTGATTACAAAATTAGTATAAGAGTTATTATGAAATAAGTTTTTGCATTGCAAGTTATAAAAACCTTGCACCCTAAAGAGTGTGGTGCAATTTACTACACAACTTACATTACTACACAACTTACATTACTACGCAACTTACATTACTACATAACTTTGATTAGGTTATTCCTTTATTTTACATAACCTGTAATTTCCAATTCAATTCTTCGATTTTCA
>JBIKRY010000137.1:0-11865 GCA_044348925.1 Bernardetiaceae bacterium | reverse complement strand
CTGCATCGGTTTGTATAAAGGCTTCGATGGCAGGTTGTTCTTGGTTGCGTAAAATATGAATGTTGCGGGCTTTGGCACTTACAATGCCTGCGGTAACTGTAGAGGTCAAATCAAATGGATTACCTACGGCAAGCACCCATTCGCCTATTTTTACTTCATCAGAATTGCCAAATTCTACAGCAATTATATCATTTGCATCTATTTTGAGCAAAGCCAAATCTGTGGACGCATCACGACCTATTATTTTTGCATCAAAACTGCGTTGGTCATTCAAAATTACTTCTACTCTATCGGCATCTTCAATAACGTGGTTGTTGGTTGCTACGTAACCTGTTGTGCTGATAATTACTCCCGAACCAGACGAAGTTTGTTGAATTTCTGTGGCATCTTGGCTATTATTTTCGTTATTTTCATTTTCTTTATCTCGAAACCAATCCAAAAAATTAGAATTGCTATGATGATTTCCATTGCTATAGGTTTTGATATGCACCACAGCAGGCGTAACTTTTTCGGCGGCTAACACAAAATTTAGCCCTGCTGGTACTGTATAGCTTTTCAAACCCTCCAAATAGTTAGATAATTTTACAGGACTGCGATTTTCTGTGCCATTGCTCGACACAAATGCAGGAGTTGGCTCTAAAAAAAGTTTGTAGAAAAATAAGGTAATTGCACCACCTAAGATAGCAGCAAGTAGCAGTTTGAGAAAAGAATAAGTTGGATTCATTGTAAAGTAAAATATTTTGCAAGTTACAACAAAAATATGTAATTGAAAATATTTACTATGCAATAAAAATATTGTTATTTGCAGACTTTATCCTTAATAGAAAGTCAAAATTTTAGGAAAGCCCAATAAAACGCAGGCAAATATCTTTATCTTAAACTCTAATAAAACTTTGAAAGCAGATACTTTACAAGAATATCAAGCAATTATAGCCCAATGTTATCGGTTATTTGAGAAAAAAACGCAAGATTATGGCACTTCTTGGCGAATTTTGCGACTACCTTCGCTAACCGACCAAATCTATATTAAGGCACGCAGAATACGGTCTATTCAAGAAAAAGGTACACAAAAAATAGCAGATGATATACAAACAGAATTTATTGGCATTATCAATTATTGTGTCATTGCTTTGTTACAAATTCATTGGGCAGAGGAGCCACGAATAGAAATGCCTTTGCAAGAGGTTTTGGAAAACTATCATTTGGTGATTCAAAAAAATATAGAATTACTCAACAACAAAAATCATGATTATGACGAGGCTTGGCGTTATATGCGTATTAGTAGTATGACAGATATTATCTTAATGAAATTATTGCGAATTAAACAAATAGAAGATAATCAGGGCAAAACTTTGGTTTCGGAAGGAGTTGCAGCAGGTTATCAAGATATGCTTAACTATGCAGTTTTTTGTTTGATTTTGGCAAAATAACGCATTGAAAAAATATTTTCAGTGCTTATTGCCAAAAATTCCTAAGAAAACAAGCAGATAAATTACATTTTTATAGAATAGTAGCATTAAAAATTTGTTTTTAACAAAAAACAAGTAAATTTGTTAATAGAATTGTAATTAACCTTAACTACTGTCGAGTAAAAATATGACTTATAACACTTGGAAACACCCTTACGAATATAATCCAAAATTTTCGAAAAGGGTAGCTTATTTTTGTATGGAATTTGCCATACATCAACCACTCAAAATTTATTCGGGAGGTTTGGGATATTTGGCTGGCTCACACATGCGAAGTGCATACGACCTACAACAAAATATGATTGGAATTGGTATGCTTTGGAAACATGGCTACTATGACCAAACCCGCAATGCCGATAAATCTATGCACGTTTTGTTCCAAAACAAAGCATATAATTATTTGCAAGATGTCGATATTATGATTCCTATTTATGTCAATCGGCATCAGGTCTATGTCAAAGTCTATTGTTTACGTCCCGAAACTTTTGGTACTGTGCCTATTTATTTGCTCTCTACGGATATTCCCGAAAATGACCATTTGGCACAAACCATTACCCACAAATTATATGACAAAGAAACTTCGGCTCGCATAGCACAAAATATTGTACTTGGCGTAGCAGGTGCAAAATTGGTCGAAATACTTGGTGGGGCAGATGTCTATCACATGAACGAAGCACACGCATTGCCATTGGCATTTCACCTTTATTCGCAATACAAAAGCGTAGAAAAAGTACGAGAACACCTTACTTTTACCACACACACACCCGAAAAAGCAGGTAACGAAGAACACCCAATAGAATTGTTGGACAAAATGGGCTTTTTTGGTACTGTTCCTTTGCAAGAAGCACGCAAAATTACAGGAATTTATGATGATAGTTTTAGTCATTCTTTAGCAGCTTTGCGGTTGGCAAAAATAGCAAATGGAGTTTCTCAATTACATGGCGAAGTATCAAGAGAAATGTGGGGAGATTTTACGGGCATTGCCCCAATTACTGCCATTACCAATTCCCAAAACAAAAAATATTGGGTAGATGCAAAATTGGAAGCAGCCTTACAAAATGGAGATGATGAGGCACTGATTAAACGGAAAAAACACCTCAAAGCGTGGCTTTTTGAAACTGTAGCCGACCAAACAGGCAAGATTTTTAATCCAGATGTATTAACAATTGTTTGGGCAAGACGTTTTGCAGAGTACAAAAGAGCCGATTTATTGCTACACGACATTAACCGTTTTAACCGAATTATTAGCAATACAGAAAGACCTGTGCAAATAATTTGGGCAGGAAAACCTTATCCATTTGATACCTATGCTATTAGTGTATTTAATCATTTGGTTAAATATACCCAAAAATTCCCTAATTGTGCAGTCTTGACAGGCTATGAATTGAGTTTGTCTAAATTGTTGAAAATGGGGGCAGATGTTTGGCTCAATACGCCACGCCGTCCACGCGAAGCTTCAGGCACAAGTGGTATGACAGCAGCTATGAATGGAGCAGTAAATGCCTCAATTAATGACGGTTGGATACCAGAATTTGTAAAAAATGGGCATAATGGCTTTATATTACCAATTGCAGCAATAGACGCAGAAGGACATTATGACGAAATAGACAATTTTGATGCAAAAAATTTGTATGCCATGTTGGAAAATGAAGTAATTGCAACCTACTATCAAGAGCCTAAAAAATGGTTGGAAATTGTAAAAAATGGTATGAAAGAAGTTGTACCGTTTTTTGATGCAGACCGTATGGCTACCGAATATTATGACAGATTTACCAAGACAGCAAAAAAGCAAATACAGTGGTTGGACTAAATTAATTACCAAAATATGTCATCTTCAAAAAAAGATGACATATTTTTTCAAAATCAATCAGATTGTTATTGCCAATCAATTTCTTACTGTAAGTTGCGTAGCAACCGTATATTTTCCTTTAGGCGAATATACTTTTTCAAAAATGACCTAAAAACTAATTTTTAAAAGTTTATAAGTTAATTAATTGTATTTTATTAGTAAAAAATAAACAACAAAACAAATTATTAGTACAAATTCTATGTAAAAAATTGGTTTTAGTTTATTTTTACAAACTCCTTGCACAAACAAGTCAGCCATTACAATAAAGAAAGCAAAAGGCAAAAAATAGAAAGTTGCTATCCAACCAAAGCCCATAGCACCCGAATTGACACCGAAAAAAAAATCCTACTATGATTAGTAATAAAGCTACAAAATTAAAAGGAGTATATTTTTGATAAGCCATTTATTATGTGGTATTTATTACAAACTTACTTTATTTTTTCCTTATTTTCTAAGTTTTCTCTATTATCTTTGTAAACCTAACAAAAACGTAGCTTACAAAATGATAAAATCACAACTCCAAGAACTATTACGCCAACGCATCTTAATCCTTGACGGTGCAATGGGTACAATGATACAACGCTATAACCTGCATGAAGAAGATTATAGAGGCGAAAGATTTAAAGATTTCCACAAAGATTTGAAGGGAAATAACGATTTACTTTCCATTACCCAACCGCATATTATTGCCGAAATTCACCGTTTGTACCTCGAAGCAGGGGCAGACATCATAGAAACCAATACTTTTAGCGGTACTTGGATAGCAATGGCGGATTATGAAATGGAACATTTGGCTTACGAACTCAACTACGAGTCGGCAAAAGTGGCAAAGCAGGAAGTTGATAGAATGAATAAACTCACTCCTAACAAACCTCGTTTTGTGGCAGGTGCATTAGGACCTACAAATCGTACAGCTTCGCTTTCGCCTGATGTGAATGACCCTGGTTTTAGGGCTATTACTTTCGACCAACTTGTTGATGCGTATTATACGCAAACCAAAGGACTTATTGAAGGTGGCTCTGATATTTTGCTTGTCGAAACTATTTTTGATACGCTAAATGCAAAGGCTGCCTTATTTGCTATCGAAAAATATATCAATGAATTAAATGAAAAATTACGAATTAATAATTACGAATTACGAGAAGAAGAGCAATACCTAATAAAATTCATAGTTAATAATTCGCAAGTTGTCATTCCCATAATGGTTTCTGGTACAATTACAGACCAAAGTGGTCGTACTTTATCGGGACAAGTTACAGAGGCTTTTTGGAATTCTGTTTCTCACGCAAATTTATTGAGTGTTGGCTTAAATTGTGCCTTAGGTGCAGATTTATTGCGACCTTACATACAAGAATTATCACGAGTTGCCAATGTTTTTGTGTCAGCGTATCCAAATGCGGGACTTCCAAACGAATTTGGACAATATGACGAAACTCCTGCAATGATGTCAAAATTGGTTGAGCCTTTTGCAAAAGATGGTTTAGTTAATGTTTTGGGTGGTTGTTGTGGAACAACGCCTGACCATATTCGTGCTATTGCCGAAGCTATTGAAAAACATTCGCCAAGACAAATACCTGAATTAGAGCCTGTTATGCACTTGTCAGGTTTAGAACCTTTCAAAATAGATGAAACAACTTTGTTTGTCAATGTCGGTGAAAGAACTAACGTAACAGGTTCAGCAGCTTTTGCAAAATTGATTAAAGAGGAAAAATTTACAGAAGCAGTAGCAGTTGCACGTCAGCAAGTTGAAAATGGTGCACAAGTTATTGACATCAATTTTGACGAGGGAATGTTGGATAGTGAGGCTTGTATGACAAAATTTGTGAACTTAATTGCAGCAGAACCCGATATTGCAAAAGTTCCTTTTATGATAGACAGTTCAAAATGGTCGGTTATTGAGGCGGGGTTAAAATGTTTGCAAGGCAAGGGAATTGTCAATTCGATTTCCTTAAAAGAAGGTGAAGCAAAATTTATAGCACAAGCAAATTTAGTTCGTCAATATGGTGCTGCGGTTATTGTAATGGCATTTAACGAAGAAGGTCAGGCTGATACTTTTGAGAAAAAAATTGCAATTTGTCAGCGTTGCTATGATATTTTGGTTCATAAAGTTGGTTTCCCTCCGCAAGACATCATCTTTGACCCTAATATTTTGACTGTTGCCACAGGTATTGAGGAACACAATAATTATGCAGTAGATTTTATTAATGCAACTCGTTGGATACGTCAAAATTTGCCTTATGCCAAAGTTTCGGGTGGTGTGAGTAATATTTCGTTTTCATTTAGAGGAAATAATAGAGTTCGTGAGGCAATGCACTCTGCATTTTTGTATCACGCCATAAAAGCAGGTTTGACAATGGGCATTGTCAATGCAGGTATGATAGAAGTGTATAGCGAAATTCCCGCGGATTTGCTCGAACACGTAGAAGATGTTTTGTTAAATCGCAGAGATGACGCAACGGAAAGATTGGTAACTCTTGCTGAAAAATATAAAGGTGGCGGCAAAAAAATTGATGATAGCGACACTTTAGCGTGGCGAAACCTACCAATTAACGAAAGATTAGCCCATTCCTTAGTTCACGGTTTTGATGCTTTCATAGACCAAGACACTGAAGAAGCACGCCAAAATTTTGACAAACCTTTGCAAGTGATTGAAGGTCCTTTAATGGACGGAATGAATGTGGTTGGGGATTTGTTTGGTGCAGGAAAAATGTTTTTGCCCCAAGTAGTGAAATCTGCAAGGGTTATGAAAAAGGCTGTGGCGTATTTATTGCCATTTATTGAGGCTGAAAAGTTGAAAAATCCCCCTCCTGTGGGTGAGAGAAGTGGCGTAGGTCGTATTTTAATGGCAACCGTAAAAGGTGATGTTCACGATATTGGAAAAAATATTGTAGGTGTGGTTTTGGCTTGCAATAATTTTGAAGTGATAGATTTGGGCGTAATGGTAAGTTGCGAAAAAATATTAGCAGAAGCCAAAAAACACAATGTAGATATTATTGGTTTGAGTGGTTTGATTACGCCTTCTTTGGACGAAATGGTGTATGTGGCAAGTGAAATGAAACGCCAAAATATCAATATTCCTTTGTTAATTGGTGGTGCAACAACCTCACGTATTCACACTGCGGTTAAGATTTCGCCAAAAATTGATACGCCTGTAATTCACGTTTTAGATGCAAGTCGTGCTGTGCCTGTTGCACAAAGTTTATTGACACCTGATAAAAAAGACGAATTTGCAGCAGCCATAAGCCAAGAATACGAAACTTTGCGAATTGACCACGCAAGCCGTCAAGCAGATAAAAAACTGATTTCCTTAGCAGAAGCAAGACAAAATTCGGTACAAATAAATTGGGAAACTTCGGAAATGAGAAAACCACAATTTGTTGGTAATCAATATTTTGTGGAATATGATTTGGCAGAATTGGCAAAATATATTGACTGGACACCGTTTTTTCAGACTTGGGAATTGGCGGGCAAATTTCCTGCAATTTTGGAAGATGAAGTGGTGGGCAAACAAGCAACAGATTTATTTGCTGATGCAAAGAAAATGCTTAACCGTATTTTGAATGAAAAATTGTTAAAAGCAAGTGGCGTAATTGGTTTTTATCCTGCAAATTCTGTGGGTGATGACATCGAGGTTTATACAGACGAAACACGCACAACGGTTTGGAAAAAATTGTGTCATCTTCGCCAACAAAACCAAAAAGCTAAAAACTTGCCTAATTTCTGTTTAGCGGATTTCGTAGCACCAAAATCAAGTGGAAAAGCTGATTATATTGGAGGTTTTGCGGTTACGTCTGGTATAGGAATGCAGCCTGTTGTCGATAAATTGAAAGCCGA
This sequence comes from Bernardetiaceae bacterium, assembly GCA_044348925.1. Taxonomy (GTDB): domain Bacteria; phylum Bacteroidota; class Bacteroidia; order Cytophagales; family Thermoflexibacteraceae; genus JAAFKA01. The sequence continues at coordinate 4,713 of JBIKRY010000137.1, read as the reverse complement.
CCTTGACGATTATAATGCAATTATGTTGCAAGCCTTAGCGGATAGATTTGCGGAGGCTTTTGCAGAACGGATGCACGAAAGAGTACGCAAGGAGTTTTGGGGTTATGCACCTGCGGAGAACTTGGAAAATGACTTGTTAATTGCCGAAAAATACGAGGGAATTCGTCCTGCCCCTGGTTATCCTGCTTGTCCTGACCATACAGAAAAGTGGAAATTATTTGAAATGCTTGATGTTACTGCCAAAATTGGTATTGAACTTACAGAAAGTTTGGCAATGTATCCTGCGGCTTCGGTTTCGGGTTGGTATTTTTCGCACCCTGAAAGTAAGTATTTCGGTATCAGCAAGTTAGCCAAAGACCAACTCGAAGATTATGCCCAACGAAAAGGTATGGAATTGAGGGAAGTGGAAAGGTGGCTGGGGAGTTTGGTGTAGGGAATTTAAAACTTTGGCAGTGGTTGCAAACCCTGCCAATAGTTATTTATTATTAAAAATATACTTCTATCTTACACCAGAACCATTGGCATATATCCTATTATCACCAATTTTGGCGTTACACACAACAGTTATCCAATATGTATAATAAAAAGCTCCTGTTGGTGAGAAAGTAATATCTACAATTTGGGAACCGCCAGGTTGAATAGTTCCTATGAAATTACCCGAAAAAGTCGATGCATTAATGCTTATTCCTGTAACTATTAAAGGTAAATCACCTAAATTTCTTATGGTTAGTGGCTTTGTTAATGTTGTTCCTATTTTAACATTTCCAAACTCCCAACCAAAACCCCGATTAGGTTCTTGAACAGATAATTCTATACGTGGTGGATTAACACCTTTGCCTGAATAGCTTATAATATTATTCCCTCCTATTTGATTACTTACAAATTCGAGATTTCCGTTGTATGTCATACTTAAATTTGCATCTGGTTCAAAAATAATATCAATAGTTGCAGAAGAACCTGCTTGTAGCGTTGTGGTTAAGGTACTACTATTTAGGTTAGTAGCAATTGGCTTGGTATAACGACTAATTCCTTTGATGTCGTTAAGAATAAGTGGCATATCTCCTGTGTTTTTTACAGTTATCTGCTTAGTTACTTTTTCCCCTTTGGCTATACTACCAAAATTCAAATCTCCAGTTATTTCAATACGTGGTGGATTTATAGCCTTAGCTACAAAATTTATTACATTATTACCACTTGCTTGATTTCCATTAATTGTACAAGAACTATTATAAGTTCCTGAATATTTTGGCGTAAATGTAATATTCACTGTTTGAGAACTATTTGGTGCAATAGTGCCACTAAAACTACCTGTAAATGGTGTACTAATTCCACTAATTCCACTAATAATAAGAGGTATGTTACCAATATTCTTAATAATAATTTGTTTTGTAACAAACTGCCCCACTTGCAATTCACCAAAATTTAAATCATTATTTACACTGATTATCGCATTTGTTTGTATTCCTTCACCCAAAATAGTTATAATATTAGTACCTGAGGTTGCATTACTTTGCACTTCTACATTACTATTATAGATACCAACGGAAGTTGGTTTAAAAGTTATTGTTAGTGTTAAGACACTATTAGGAGCAATAAATTGAGTGGTAGAAAAATTAGAAGTATAACCACTTGGCAACTTTATATTCTGAATTTCTAAGTTTGCTGTCCCTGTATTTTGAATTTGTAGGGTCATATTTTTACTTTGTCCTATTTCCACTTTGCCAAAATTTAGGTCACCAAATAACTTAATAATAGAGGCACTTGCTTGCCCATTTAATTGAATAGAGTTCACTCCTGACGTTTCATTAGCATTGATAAATAAATTTCCGTAGTAAATTCCTGAATTAGTTGGACGAAATGTAACAGTAATATTTCTACTACTATTTGCTGGAATAGTACCATTAAAATAACCTTCAAAGCCTGCGGGTAATGATATATTACTTATATTGAGTATGTCTGTACCATTATTGCGAACTGTGAAATTTCGAGAAGATGTTTGTCCCAAAATTACAGTTCCAAAATCACTATTACCCGAAATACTTATAATACGAGTTTTAGGGACTTCTTCTTCTTTTTGACAACCAAATAACAGAGTAATAAACAAACTCCAAATGATTATTGATATAGATGTTGTTTTTTTCATACACTTAGCAACTAAAATAAAAAATATTTTTGTTGCAAAATTACAATTATTTTAATTACTTGCAATAGATTTATAGTTTCACACACAAACCAATAGTTGTATGATAATGACGATAGGAGATAAAATAACTTTTTTTCGCAAAAGGTTAGGTATTTCGCAGGAAGAAATGGCAAGTAGGCTGGGAATGACTTCACAAGGTTATGGCAAAATAGAAAGAGATGAAACAGATGTACCACATTCAAGATTAGAATTGATTTGTAAAGCATTAGGTACAACTTTGCAGGATTTGGTAAACTATGGCGAAAGAAATGTTAGTAATAATAGCAATGCTGTTATTGGAAATTTTGGCAATAACTCAACTTATCAAATTTGTTCAGACCAAGTTTTGGCACAGGAAAATACTTTTCTCAAACGAGAAAACCAATTATTGCAAGACAAAATCCAGCATTTAGAAGAATTATTGCAGGTTTATAAGCAACAAAAAGCCACGCAAAACGAGGAAAATAATAATGCAGATTTAACAGCCGAGCAAAAAGAAATCCTCAAAAGCCGACACGAGGCAATGAAAGCCAACCCCGAAAGACGAATGACTTGGGAAGAAGCCAAATCAAAATCCTGAAAATTTAGAAACTAAGATTAAAGGGAGGTAAGTAATTTATAAAAACTTTGGCAGTGGTTGCAAACCCTGCCAATAGTTGTTTTGTTATTTGCAATTATTTCCTTATCTTTGTTTATGCAAAACCTCAAAAACCATAAAAAAAACAAAAAAATCTTAGCTACTGCGTGGTTACAAACCTTAAAACAAAAAATTAAGGAAGTAGAACCGTCAGCAGAAATTATTTTGTATGGTTCGAGGGCAAGAAACACCGCTAAAAGACATTCAGACTGGGATTTTTTAGTATTATCCGACCAAAATATCATTACCTCAGAAATAGAAAAACAATTTCGTTTGCCATTTTTTATGCTCGAATTAGAACTCAACGAAGTGCTTAGTTTGCAAGTATTTTCAAAAACAGCTTGGGAAAATACCTACAAAATCACGCCCTATTACCAAAATATTAAAAAAGAAGGCATTATTTTATGAATAATATTCTATGAACAAGGAAGACAGAGAAGCCTTAGTGCAGTATAGAATGGCAAGGGCTATTGAAACTTTGCAGGAAGCAAAATTATTGAATGAAAATGGATTTTGGAATACCGCAGTTAATCGGTTATATTATGCTTGCTTTTATGCGGTGGGTGCATTGCTTATTAGGCACGAATACCAAACACAAACACACAATGGCATAAAAATTCTTTTTAATCAACATTTTGTAAAAACAGGTAAAATTTCTCTCGAAATGGGAATGTTATTTTCTGAATTGTTCGACAAACGCCAAAAAGGTGATTATAGTGATTTACTAAATTGGGACAAAAACCAAGTAGAAGCACTTATGCAACCTACAACTGAATTTGTGAATTTTATTGAAGAGCTTTTGAAGTAAAAAAACAATAAAACAAAAACATCTTAGCTACAAACCAAGATGTTTTTGTTAGTAATAGGCGTTTTGATGTTTGAAACAAACCTCTAACGATACGTCTAAAATCCGCTTCCCTACTAACAACTATACAAATATAGCAAAATTATTTGAAAAAACAATGTTTTTTGTGTAAAGTAATTTCGGTATCAGCAAGTTGGTAAAAGACCAAACGAAGATTATGCCCAAAGAAAAGGTATGGAATTGAGGGAAGTGGAAAGGTGGCTGGGGAGTTTGGTGTAAGGAATTTATAAAAACTTTGGCAGTGGTTGCAAACCCTGCCAATAGTTTTTTAAGTTTGTAAAAATGTAAAATAGCTTACTTATGCTAACTAATATCAAGCAATTAGAAAATATTGAAACTCTTATCAACTATATTCAGACAGAAAAGACAAATGATTTACGATTTGTTGTTTTTGATAGTTTAGGTATAGAAGAAGCCGAAAAATTATCAACAATTAGTGATATTGCCCTACAAAATTACAAAAGAATGATAGATAATTATGGTATTATTCACGCATTAAATGAACACGGAAATGGTGGTTCTGAGGTCAAAAGAGGACAATTAGCCATAGATATTAATGATTTTTTGCTTGTTCCACTCATTGTAAAAAGTCCAGATTTGGTTCGTTATGAATTTGATAAGTTTACAAAACGTCATTTATTAATTTATGAAAAGGTTTTTACAAAAGGGAAATTTTTGTATATCGAAGAGATTAGAATAGGCAGAAAACAAAATATGTGCTTAAAATCTTTGAGGTTATATAAAACAAAAACATCTTAGCTACAAACCAAGATGTTTTTGTTACTGTTAGCAATAGGCGTTTTGATGTTAAAAAAAAACCTCTAACTATACGTCTAAAATCCGCTTCCCTACTAACAACTGTACAAATATAGCAAAATTATTTGAAAAAATAATGTTTTTGTGTAAAATAATTTTGGTATCAGCAAGTTGGCAAAAGACCAACTCGAAGATTATGCTCAACGAAAAGGTATGGAATTGAGAGAAGTGGAAAGGTGGCTGGGGAGTTTGGTGTAAGGTTGTTAAATTATT
>JBIKRY010000136.1:0-11883 GCA_044348925.1 Bernardetiaceae bacterium | reverse complement strand
CTATATGCTCTCCATTAGCAATAACTTCTTTTAAAGTTTTGCCTTGCAAACATTCTGTAAAAAGATAATAGACTGTTTTATTATTTTCCTGTACGGTTACAAAATCATAAATTTTAGGAATATTTTTAGTTTCCTTGCCTTTAAGATTTTGTAACAATAACATAGCATTAGGTTTATTTTCAAACCTTTTTACAAAAACACTAACATTATTTACACTCGTAATAGCAAATTTATCTTGTAATTTGGTTTGCCAAGTTGCTTGTGTGGTATCAAAACTTAAAACTTGCCCATTTAAACTTAAAGCTACATTCATAGTATTATTCTTTTATTTGAATTACGCAAAATGCTTTATCATCATCAGTTTTTTGCTTTTGTTGTGCTAAAACAGTTCTAATTTGTGGGTTTTGAAAGTCTATCTCTCTTTGTGCTTGTAACCAAGAAACAACATTATTACTTATACCATCTGTCATTGCTAAAACTGTTTTTATGCCTTTTTCTGTGTAATTTATATAAGCAGTATCTTCAAAATTAGACAAACGGAGTATTATTTGCTTTGTTTCTTCGTCAAGTGTTAATTGAGCAAATAATCTTCCTTTTGATTTTGATATAGGTTGTTGCGTTGGTGAAGCTATTAAGTTCGAGTCTCCAATTTGACAAACATCTAAATTGCCTGATAAACTCAAAGTACCAAAAATTACAGTTGTAGAACATCTTAATTGACTTCTATTTGCTATAATAGTTTTTATTTTTTCTCTTTCTAAAAGAGGTAAATTTTCAATTTTTGTACTCCAATTTTGTGGAACTTTTTTTAACACTTTTTGCAAAATATTTTTTGAATTATACTCATTATCTAAATTTTGTAATTCTTCTTGCAAAGCAAGCCCAATAGACTGTGCTAACCAACGACTTGAAAAATATTCTTCTTGGCGTTGGTCATCAGTTTTCAAAATCAAATCCTCTCCGTTTACACTTCTTGATATAATGTCGCTATCACTTGTTCCGTCAAGCACCCAAAAGAAAGTTTTATCATCTTTAATAATGAAACCTGCCACATCTTCTCCTAAATCATAATCACCGTTGCGAATATTTTTGTTAAAATTCTTACGAGGTCCCGCAGTCAGCATTAATTCTGCAAAAAAGTATTTGCCAGCAGGTTTTGTATTTTGCCAATATTTTTCTGTTGGCTGTGTGATATTTTGTGGATAAATAGCTGGTTTATTAGCTATTTCTACTTTTAGTTCTTTTATTTTTTGGTTTTTATCGTCTATCTGCTTACCCAAATCTATATTTTCATTGTGCAAGCTTTGATTATTTTTAACCAAATCTAAATTTTCTTTTTTAAGGTTATTGAGACTAATTTGTAAATCTTTTTCTTTTTTATTGTTTATTTTATCCTTAATTTTTTTGATTAATTTTTTTGCCATTTTGATAATGTTTGTATTAAAGCGAAGATATAATAATAAACTAATAAGCAATACCGCAAGAAACATTAAAAATGATATAACAAAATCATCTATATTGTTAAAACTACAAGCAGTACATAACACAACTAAAATAGCTGCGACCAATAAATTAAAAACATTTTTCATAGGTTAGGCTTTGGAATTAGCATCTTCTTGACATTTGACACAAAAACCTGATGCTCCTGATGCCATACGAAACATACCTTTTAATGCCATATTTTTTTGTGGTACATCAAAAACTAAAAATTGTTCGTGATTGTGTATCGGACATTTGCCAATAACTGTTCGTAATTTTTGACAACCACTTTCATTTTCTTGCCCAATAAAAACACCTATCAATAAATCTATTTCGTCTTTTTGAAAAGGACTTACTATTTCCCCAAACTGTTGTAATTGGTCGCCGTCTGTATAAATCAATACTCGTACATTTGGCACAGTTAAAGGTCTGCCCGATAACGCATAATCTGTATGTTTTTTAGGTGTGTAATTTCCCATACCTTTCACAGTGCCATCATTAAAGTTTGTTACAAAACTATGTGCCATTTCTAAGGCAGTATTTATATTTGTACCACCTTTCATTGTTTTGAGTTCTTCGTATAAAAATTTTGCAAAATCTGCATCATTTGCATATTGATTTTTTATTTGTTCTATGGTTTTGATAAACATTACCGACTGTTTGGTATCAAATTTAATAGCACAAATATATGCGTGTTCTGCTTCTGCTATTCCTTTATTGATAAGGTCAAAAATTCCACTTGCAGCCATTCTACACACCCATTCTGCCCTATTGACAAAACTTTCGCCAAAAAGTGATTGAATTTCACTATTAGGAAACATTTTTTCACTAAACATAGAACCAGACGCATCCATTAAAAACACGCAAAGTCCTGCTTCTGTCATCATCGCAGATGGCGAACTGCCTACTGCACTACTTGGAACAGGTGAAGGAATTTCTGCAATTAAGCCTATTAAAGGGTCGCAGCTACAAATTAAATTTTGAGGTACATCAGTTTCTGTGTAATTTCTGCCACAACAAGTGCATTGGTAATGTTTCATAAGAGAATAATTTTAAAGTTAAATACGTGCTGTGATAAGCCACTTCACAAAAGCAGCAAAGACTACAAAAGGACAAAAAACAAAAGCCAACAAATAAATAATAGGTCTAAGTTTAGGTTCTCCTATTAGATATTGGATAGAAGGAATTGATAAAGCAATGAGTATGATGGGTAAAATAAGCTCCATTTTACTTTGTTTTTAGGGCTTGCAAAAATCATTCAAACTAACTAAAAATAAATAGCTCAATATTTTCTATTTTGTAGAAATTATTATTACTTTTGTCTGTGAATAAAAGAATTATTTACTTTGCAAATTGCACATTAAAAACAGCATACAAAACCATTCCACACACACTATTTAACGTATTCAGACTTCGCTTTATGGAAAAACCGACACCAAAAAACCCTAAATTGATGAGTATAGGCGAAAAAATAAAGTTTTTCCGTACACTAAAAGGCTTAAAACAAACAGATGTAGCCGAAAGAATGGGAATAGATGTGAAAAGTTACCAAAATATAGAAACCGACAAAACAGATACATCTGTCAGTAGATTACAACAATTAGCAGACATATTTGGAGTAGATTTATTTGAATTGTTTGGCGTAGGAGAAAAGAATTTTTATTATGTTCATTCAGGAAATCAAGCCAACACACAAGGAAGTATTGTAGTTCACGCCAAAAATGAAAACGAAAAAGACATCCAAATAGAAAACCAAAAACTTAGCCTTTCTCTTAATTTTGCCCAAGAAAAAATTAGTCTTTTAGAAAACGAAATCACACACCTCAAAACCATTATTGCCTTATTGCAAAAAGACAAGGAATAAGGTTTGCGTTTCCGCCACCAGTTATTGCAAGATGCGTTGGGAAGTGAGGTTTTTGAAAAATTCGAATAGAAACGGTGCAGGTTGTTTGTTTATCCTTTCGCAAAGTTTAAAACTTTCCAAAAGGTTTTTTTATTGCAATTTCCCTATCTTTGTGAAAACAAAACGAATAAAGTTATGGCATATAACAAATTTAAGAAATTAGAACAGTTAAGTCAAGATTTACAAGTAGAGAGTAAAAATCTTTCTTGGCTCGGTACTATTTTTCCTGCATTTTTGGTAAGTGAAAATTTATTGAATGACCTTCAAGATGCTATGAAAGAAGGTTTGATGACTGAAAAAGCAAAATCAGAATTTGTAGTTGTGCCTGTTTTGCGTGAACTGCGAAGGAAAAATCCTAATACATTTAAGATTTTTTCGGGTTATGAATTTGACGTAGATAGAAAGCAAAACCTCTACGGTTATTGTGATTTTATGCTTTCTTCACAAGTTGATAAAGTGGATATTACAGCCCCAATTTTTTGTTTGGTAGAAGCTAAAAACGCAGAAATAGACAAAGGTTATGCCCAATGTGGTGCAGAGATGTATGCTACCCAACTTTATAACGAAAGAAAAGGCAAACCCAAAAAAGCAATTTATGGTTGTGTTACCAATGCTTTTTCTTGGTGTTTTCTCAAATTAGAAGACAAAAATCTTTATATTGACCCTAATTATGTGCCTTTAAATTTTGCCGAACCTCACAAAGTTTTAGCAGTTTTGCAGTGGATTTTAGATGCTTCGCTGGCAAATAAGTAGTGTTTTGTTTTACTCTTTTGAAAGTGATGATTAGATATTATTAAGTCTATGCTACAAACCTTAATAATGTCTATTATTAGTAATATTTTTCAAAAAATGTTACTAATAATCAATTTAGCAAAAAGTATTTTATAAAAACTACGTTTTATCACAAAAAAGTACATAAGTTACGACTACACTACGCAATTTACGTTAGTTTAGTCAAAAAATAACCAATTTACGCCCAATTCTACGCCTCTTGCTTGTCCAATATAGACAGGGGTATTGTAATATCCATTGCCACTTACCAAATTTTGCAACATATTATTTACCTTGATAAACAACAAAACTCTTTTGATTTTGAAGTTGGTAAAAAAATCTACATTCCAATAATTTTCTACTAAATATTTGTCTTGCAAAAAATATTCTTGTGTAACAGGCATATAGGAATTGGCATAATACGCTGATTTCCAATGGGTATCTATTCCAAATTGGGCAAATAAAGCACTTTTGAATAGATTGTTTTGGTAAAAAAATTGTGCATTGACAAACCAAGTTGGCACTCTAAAAATATCTGCACCTGTGTTTTTGGTATAAATAAAATTGCCAATAAAATTCCATTTTCGCCATTCCATTTTCGTATTTAAGCCAATTTGTAGCAGTTGGGTAGAAGTGGCATTTTGTTGTGCTACAGCTTTTTGGTCATAATACACCAAATCTTTGAGATTGATAACAGAAGCATAAGGATTGAGTTGCACGATTGGCAATTTTAGCTCCATTGCCCCAAAAAATTTATCCATTTCGGTATTCACAAAAGTTTTATTCCATTGTATCAACACATTATAAAATTGACGTTGCAATAAAGTTGGTCTATACGAAGTTCTTTCATAACCTGCCTGCCACAAACCACGTTGAAAAACTGCCCGAATTTTGTAATCTCCGCCCACAAGATAATCCAAACGTGCATCTATTCGCATACTATCATTAAAATCATAGCGTAAATTTCCCCCAACAAAATATTCTGTAGGAATATTTCGCGTAATACTTGTATCTCTAAATACGAGGTCATTTGCCCTGCGAACTGCCGTTTGCGAAAACGAATGGCTACGCATTTGTGCATAAAAAACATAAAGAAACTTGTCAAAACGTCCTTTTAAACCTACTTTTTGTTCATGTAATGTATATTCACTTGTATAGGGCAGTTCTGCTGAAGACAAAAGTAATGGATTAAAAGTAGTTAATTTTCCGTTATTGGTAAAATTTGCATAATAAAACATATTATTAGCTAATTTTGCTACACTATCAGGTTTTGCTACTTCGGTCAAATAATCTTTATACGCAAAATTTTGGTCTATATAGGTATTAAATTGTGTGGCGTAATCCATAGTATGAAAAACTTGAAATTTTACGGTATCTAAAATACCCATTTGTTGATAAATATGTAATTGGCGGCGGTTTTGTGTCGAAACTACTTTTTCCAAATTAAATTTCAAACCACCATCATTAATCGTAAACAAACTATCTATATTGCTACTTTTGATAATATAACCACCATTTTCATTGATAGTTTGGTCGTAATACGTAAAATTAGCGAGGAGTTTGTATCGTTGATTTTTGCTAAAATAGCTTGTATGCAAGCCATAATTATTGAGCAAAGTCTGTGGGTCATTGCGTTGCGAGGCTTTTCCATAAATTTTATTTGCACCTACTCGATGGTAAAAAATTCCTACGTTCCACAAAGGCGTAATATTTCGAGCAAAACGTACGGTAATAATAGACCTAAAATTTCCACCTTGTGCCACATAAACATCTGTCATTGGCGACATGGTATTGTAATATTTAAACTGTTTTGGGTTTAATACATACAAATCATAGCCTGCATAGCCCAAATTAGTGCCAATTTGTTCGGGACTTTGATAAAAAATGCTTCGCAGAGGAGTACCCATGTTGCCTGCATCTTGGTACATATTTTGCTGGCGTTGCAAGTAGCTGTATCTATGCAAATTAGTAATAGCGGTGTCCATAGTTCTATAGATTTTGCTACGATTCACAAAAATATCTTCTTCGTAAAAATAACGAGCCGTATTAGGTCCATATAAGACGGAATCTTTTTTCTTGTTTTTGGTACTATCTTGTTGGGCAAAGCCTGTAAATATCGTACAAAAGAAAATTAAAATTATGCAATAATATTGTTTCACTGGAATCATCATTAAAAAGAAATACAAGCAAAATGCAAAAGAAGTACAAATTTGTATAATTTTTGTAGTTCTTTTGCATTTTGCTTGTTAATTTTTGTCAATTTCTACGTTAAAATTTCAACTCTCTACCCATATAAAAATCTAAAACTTTCAAACGGAAGATATATTCATACTTGGTTCTTACCATATCAGATTGAGCAATAGCCAAATTATTTTTACTTAGCGTATATTCTACCATATTAATTGCCCCCAAATTAAATCTTTGTTCGGCTACTTTGGTAGATTCTATCAAGGCATTTGCCCGTACTTTGTTGGCAGCAAAAGATTTTGCGGCTGCTTTAGCATCTATATAAGACTGTTCAATAGTTTGCCGAAGTTGGTTACGAGTTTGTTGTGCTTGCAAAGTTGTTCGTTGGTGTTGAATGGTAGCTTGTGCCACTGCATTTCTTGCCTGAAAACGGTTAAAAATAGGAATTTGCAAATTTAAACCAAGCGAATAACCCAAATTTTGGTTTAATAATTCAGTATAACTACCATCTTCAAAACCACCATTTTTAGGAATACGCGTAGAGGCACTCGAAAAACGGGTATTGATATTGCCATTTAAAGACAAAATAGGATAAAAATTTGCTTTTGCAATACTAATTCCATATATGGCAGATTTTACTTGCAAATCTGCAACTTTTATCATTGGTTGTGTGCCTTCGGCTGTGCTATAGGTTTCTGCTGCCGAATTCATACTTGCGTTTTCGTCTGGGTCTGCAAGTGTAGGAATTTCCAACGCAAAAGGTTCTTCCATAGATAATTGCAATAATTGTTTTAGACGTACCTCCGAAATACTTAGGTTATTCTGTGCATTTACGATTCGCAATTCATCATTTGCTTTTTGAGATAGCAATTCATATTTATTCGCCTCTGGTAATCTTCCAGCTTCTATTAACTTCAAAGTTCTATCTAATTGTTCTTGGGTGTTTTGTAATTGAATTTTTGCAACATCAATCAATTCTTTATTCAATACAATTTGCAAATAAGCATTCAACACATTGAGAATCAAATCATTTTTGGCTCTTTCATAATCTTGTTTGGAAACTTCTACGTTGTTTGCATTTTGTTTAATCGTGTTTGTAATATTTCCGCCATTATACAAAGTTACCCCTGAACTCACCCCATAATTATTACTCCAAACCTGTGTATTTACAATTTGGTTAGTAGCAGGATTGACACTAAAACCATAATTCCAACCTTGTCCCATACTACCATTCAAGTTTGGCAATCTCGACATTTCCGACTGTCGCAAGGTAGCTTCATTGGATTTGATAGTCAAATTATTTATTTTTAGTGCCAAATTATTTTCGTTGGCATAATCAACACATTTTTGTAAAGTCCATTTTTCCTGTGCTTTCGCACTTGTTGCAAGCAATACGCAAGCAATCGTAAAAAATTTGTGTAACATGGTAAGTAGTTGGATTTTAAGTTATAAATATTCTGTAATAATTTTAGTAGTAAAATAGGCTACAGTACAATTTTATTGTTATTTTGGGTTTAGCAACACATAAGGAATTATCATTTCTTCTAAGGAAATGCCACCGTGTTGAAAAGTATCCTTATAATATTTGACATAATGATTAAAATTATTAGGATATGCAAAGAAATAATCTTGTGTTGCAAAGACAAAAGAACTCGAAACATTGGTACGTGGCAACATAAAACTTTCAGGACGTTTTGCTACTACTACATTACGTTTGTCATAATCTAAATTTTTGCCTTGTTTATACCGCAAATTTGTATTGGTGTTTTTGTCCCCAATAATTTTGTATGCTTCTCTTGTGCGAATAGTGCCGTGGTCTGTGGTAATTACCGTTAGGCATTTTGGATTTGCTGCTGCTATTTTTTTCAACAATTCGAGTAGGGGCGAATGTTCAAACCATGATTTTGTAATAGAACGGTAGGCAGCCTCATCTGGTGCTAATTCTCTTATCATTTCGGTATCTGTACGTGCATGCGAAAGCATATCTACAAAGTTAAACACAATAGCATTAAGGTGATTGTGCATCAAATTATTAAAGTTATCTACCAAATTACGACCTTGCGAATTGTGAATAATTTTATTATACGAAACTTTTATATTACCCAATTTATTTCTTTTCAAATTGCTAAGTAATAATTCTTTTTCAAAATTATTTTTTAGCCCTTCTTCGTCATCTCCCACCCAATATTCAGGGTGATATTTTTGAATATCCAAAGGAGTTAGTCCTGCAAAAAGTCCATTTCGGGCGTATGCTGTAGTAGTTGGCAGAATAGAATAATAGGCAGATTCTTCCTCCACATTAAAATATTCGGTAATAATAGGCTCTAAAATTTTCCATTGGTCAAACCGCAAATTATCAATCAAAATAAAAAACAAAGGCACATCACTCAACATAGGAAAAACATTTTTACGCAATACTTGATGCGACAATATTGGTCTATCTACGTCTGGATTATTGAGCCATGTTTCATAATTATTGCGAATAAAGTTAGCAAAATTGTTGTTAGCATCAGATTTTTGCATTTCCAATACTTCTGCCATACTTTGATGCTCGGTTTTTTCTATTTCTAATTCCCAAAATACTAATTTTTTATAGACATCTACCCATGACTCGTGTGTCATTTCTTCGGAAAACGCCATTGTAATATTTCTAAAATCTTGTTGGTATTGTTGGTTTGTTTTTTCGGTTACAATACGTTTAGATTCTAATATTTTTTTTACAGAAAGTAATATTTGATTAGGATTTAATGGTTTAATCAAATAATCTGCTATTTTTGAGCCAATAGCTTCTTCCATAATATGTTCCTCTTCGCTTTTGGTAATCATTACGACAGGCACATGTGGCTTCATAATTTTGAGTTGTGCCAAAGTTTCCAAACCTGACATACCAGGCATATTTTCATCTAAAAAGACTACATCATAATTATCTTCTTGAAATTTGTCTAAAGCATCTGCACCACTATTGACTGCGGTAATTTGATAGCCTTTTTTTTCTAAAAATAGAATATGAGGTTTTAGCAATTCGATTTCATCGTCTGCCCAAAGAATTTGATAATTTTGCATAATGTTGGTTTGAAAATGTTGGCTTGAGGCTTTTATTGCCCAAAAACAATTTAGCATCTTATTACAAAACGCAAAGTAGCATATAATTTTTCGATAAGCAATAGCTTACTACTATTTTAGCAAAATTTATATTTCTTAGTTGTAGGCTTGTTTGCTTACTTTTTGTTTTTGAAATAGGGTAATTTGGCGGAGGTTTTAAGCACTGTAAAAAGTCGCAAAAAAATTTATTGGAGGGTTACTAACTATATATTCTCACAAATTTATTAAAACGACAAATTTGTGAGAATATTTGGAAAGTAGGAAGTATTTATATTTTCAAAAACTTCATTTCTACTCGTCTATTTAGTTTTCTGCCTGTATCACTGTTATTGTCTGCGATTGGTTTTGTGCCACCAAATGCTTTTGCAATAATTCGTTTTTCGGGTATGTTTTTCTTGGTAAGATAAGACACTACCGTTGCAATACGTCTTTCGGAGAGAGTAAAATTTTTCTTTTCATCTCCTTTGTTGTCTGTATGTCCACTAATTTCGATTTCTATTCTTGGATTATCCAATAAAAACTGCACCAATTTATCCAACTCTTCATAAGATTCCTTGACTAAAATATAGCTACTTTGCTCAAATTGAATACTTTTTAAGGCAATTACCTTATCAATTTCTACCACTTCGCCATTAAATTTGAGTCTTGTATCTTTTTCGGGTTCTGTTTTTGTGCTTGTTGTTTGTGTTTCTGTTTTGGTTTCTGTTTTTGTTGGTTCTTTTTTTGTTTCTGTTTTGCTGATAGTGTTGGTAGTAGTATTTTTATTTTCTGTATGATTGGTAGCTAAAAGCGGCGTTGGCTCGTCTTTTTTCCAAATTTTTACAGTCCCGTCATAACTTCCCGTTGCTACCATATCTTCGACAGGGCTAAATCTTGACAAACGTACAATTCTGCTATGTCCTCCTAATGTTTTAACTAATTTACCAGAATTTGCGTCCCAAATTTTTGCTTCATTTCCAGAGGCAGACGTTAGTATTTGTGAGCCGTCTTTGTTAAATGAGGCAGCACTATAATTGTCGGGTTCACTTACCAAATAAGATTTTATTACGGCTTTAGTTTTATTGTCCCAAATCGTAACTTTGCCTTCATAACTCCATACTGCTACGGCATTTTGTTTGGGAACACTAATTACGTCATTCAAATCTGCATCTGCATAAAATATTTCTTGTGTTATTTTTTCGAGTTTCAAGTCTAAATATTTTATATGATGCCCTACCGTAATTACCAAATATTTTTCGTCATTGGTAATAGTTCCGCCTGTAATATTGCTATACCATTGCGAATCTGAATAATTGGTAGAAGCTATACTTTTTGCTTTGTTGGTTGCCATTTCTCCTTTCATTACATAGCCATTATCTCCTGCAAAATATAGAAATTTGCTATCTGGTGAAAACGTAACAAAAGAAACCCCATTTTGAAAAATAGTATCTGTTACTACTTCTCCGTTTTTGGTTTTGGAATCTGTCATAATAAAAGGTCTGTTTAGAAAACTTGCTATTTTATTGCCTGTTTTGCTATCCCAAACACTTGCTGTACCATCTTGGCTGGAACTTGCCACATATTTTCCGTCTTTGCTAAACGTAACTTCGGTTACAGTAGCTCGGTGTGCTTTGATGGCTTTGATACTTTTTCCACTTGCTACGTCCCATAAAATCACATAGCCATCAAATCCTGCACTTGCCAAAGTTTTGCCGTCAGGACTAAAACGCAGGTTTTGCACTGCCCCAAAATGTCCTTGTAAAGTATGCAAAGTTTTATATTCTTGTCCAAAAATAGTAAAACAGAAAAGGTAAAAAATACAAAATAAAGTAATCAGTCGCATAAATTTTATGTAGTTATTTTTATAAGTATTATTCAATAATCTTGCAAAATTAGCAAAAAGCTAAGAAGAAATACTATTTTCTTTTGAATTTTAGCCAAATCTATGTAAACTTGCAACGCAACTTAGCGTTTTAATCCACTACCTTTATGAAATTTATTGCAAATATAGACGTAATGCCACAAAAAGAAATACTTGACCCTCAAGGAAAAGCTGTAAAATTAGGGCTAAAAAACTTGGGTGTTGGGCAAGTCGAAGATGTTCGAATAGGCAAACATATTACGATGGAATTTGAGGCAAGCAACGAACTCGAAGCCAAAGAAAAAGTAGAACTTGCTTGTTCTAAATTATTGGCAAATATGATTATGGAAGATTTTTCCTATCATTTGACGGTACTTGCAACAAAGTAAGGAAAGTTACCTACTATTTTTTATGGTAGCTAATTTAGAGGTTCTCAAAACCTATTGGGTTAAATTTACCCAATAGGTTTTGAGAACTTTAGAGTTTATGAATAATTGCTGTAGCATAGACTTTAGTCCAATGCTATTAAGCTAAGAAAAATATTTAAACTGCCTTTTTAGCCCTGTAAGGGCGACATATTTATAGCAAAAACAGTCCCAAC
>JBIKRY010000006.1:0-36822 GCA_044348925.1 Bernardetiaceae bacterium | reverse complement strand
TGTTGCCACAACAATTTGCTTTGCGTACGCCTTGTTCGGTGTTGTTGGTGCCAGAAATGGCAAATGCAAATTTAGATACGGTGTTGGTAAGTATAGATTTTTCGGTCTATGCAAAAAAAGCTGTAGAGGTTGCTATTGAATTGGTGGAAAAAGTGCCTTATTCGTCTTTATATTGTCAATATATTTTTGATATTCCAAGTACGTGGCTCAATTCTGAAAGCAGTTTTCACCAAGAAATTAAAGTAGCAAAACACGAAGCCGAAAAAAATTACGAAAAATTTATGTTTGCGATTGATAGTAAAGCTGTACGAATTACGTCTTTGTTGTCGCCGGGGAACGAAGATGAAGACTTTATACGCACCTACGAAAATGCAAAAGATATAGATGCCTCGCTATTGATAGTAGGAACTAAAGGAAGAAGTTTTATTAGTCGTTTTTTTGACCAAAGTTTTACGCAAAAAATGATAGAACAAAATAACAAAATTCCACTATTACTCGTAAAAAGTGGGGAATGAGAAATTATTTAGTAGAATTTAACATAATGAGTTCATTAGCTACTTTACTTATTTTAATCCATTTAGTATCTGTTTCAAAAATGTATAAAGATTCTTTGTTATCTTTTATCCGTAGATTTATTATATTCTGTATTGCTATAAGTTGTTGAAATTCCATTGCTGAAATTTTAGCACTATATCTATTATTCCAAGTGTTTCCTTTTTTTTCTACAAAAAACTTTGTTATTCTTTGCGAGGTTATATTAAAATTCATTTTCTCGGAATAAAACTCTAAAGAATTAATTTGTAGAATAGGATTTTTACCAAATAAGCTAAAATTAACAGTTACGCTGTCTTTATCTTTTTGGTAATAACAAGGATAAGTAAAGTCTATGGAAAGTTGATTATTTTTATTTTTTAATTCTATCGGATTAACAAAAAAAAGTACGCCTTTATCTAAAGTACTCATTCTTACAAATTTTGAAGAAGTCTGTGCTATTGAGGTAGAAACAACAAAGAAAATAAAAAAATAAAAAATAAAACGTAATTTCATAAGATATAGGAAATAAGTAAAAAACTACAAAGATAGTTCTTTGTAGTTTCAAGATATATTAAATCAAAACTAATTATTCTCCGTAAACATATACTTTAAATGTAGCATATAGAGATAAAATATTTGTTGATTCATAATCTACGTGAGATATTTTTGTAATTCCAGCACTTTTTGCTGCTGCTTGAATACTTGCATCACCAGAAGAAAGAATGCCTAAAATAGAAGAGGCTGTACCAACACCAACTTTAGAACCAAGATTGTTTGATGTTACTGCAAGTGGTGCTTTTACATTTCCATAAAGACCACCATTTACAGGTGCTGCTACCATTGCACAACCTGTTGCTAATGTAGAAAATATTGCAACAAATGCAATGCTTTTAATTATTGAGTTCATAATGCTTAATATTTGTTTAGAATGAATAATATACTTGCAAGTATATAAACAAAAAATTGATTAACAAAAGAAAATTGTTTTTATTTTAACTTTTTTTAACAAAACAAAAAACAAAAACTAATTTATATATTTTTAAATGTATTTTGATAATCTCTTAATGCTATTTTGCTTCGTCTAATTATTTGTTTTAGTAATATAATACTTGCCAAGAGATAAGCTACTGATTCTATAAGCCAAAAATGCCCAAATAATTGTATCAATAAGCCAATGAGAACTAATAATAAGCAAGCTATCAACAAAATAGTTGCTAATTGCCCAATATAAATGACTGCATAAACTCGCATAAAATATAAGCTACCTAAAATATTGAGCAAGCTAAAAATAGCTACTCCAAACACCAAAGGAATTGCTATTTGATACATATTTCCAAACCAATAAAAAACAGCCAAAGCAATAGCTAAAGCCAAAACAACGTAAAGCCAACGATAAAATAAGTGAAAATCGGGAATACAGGACTTTTCGGTTTCTTGTGTAGCAGGGGCAATTACTTTGCGATTGTAAGAAATTAGGCTATATACTTGTTTCATTGGCACTTGAAAAGCAGCACTTTGAAACAGAAATTTTAGAAAAGGCAGATGATAAGCAAGTATAAACAAAATACTATCCAAACCATAATGTACTTTTTTGTTATCCAAATCTACTAAAGCTATTTCGTGTCGTGATTTATGCCTGTCGATATATGCACAACCTTCAAATTTTTCTATTTCTTCATATTTCCAACGTCCATTTTTTTCCAACCAACCATATTGCGTAAATGCACCTGTGTATAAAGCACACATAGGACATTCGGCATCATAAATAAGTACGTGATTTTTTAGAGGTTTCATAAAAAAACGAATAAAATGCTTTAATTTATGCAGTGGTTGTTTTTAAACCAATTACACCAATGAGAATCAATAGAATAAAAAAAACAGTTGCCCAAGAAAAAGTTTCTTTAAAATAGGTAACTTCTACGATTTTGGATACTACTAATGCTAATGCCATCCAAACGGCAAAAGCTGTAGAGGCAGGAATTTTTCGCATAGCCATCGAAAACAAGATTACATTGGTTAAGCCAAAAAACAAATAGGCTGCCAAAGGCACTAAAGAAATAAGTTGTGTGTAATCTTTTTGTAAATTTCGCCAAGAAATTTCGCCAATTTTCCGCATATCCAAAAATTTTACACTATATATCCAACATACTTCTAAACAAGAAGCCAAAATAAGATAAAACCAAGGAATTGTTTTGAACATAGCACCTTTTTTTGAGTAAGCGGTGCAAAGATAGTAATAATAGCTAAATTTTTATACTAATTTGTATTTTTAATGTAAGTTGCGTAGTAGTACGGAACTCCAGTTCCGTACGTGATTTATTGCATAGATAAAACACTTTAAAACAAAATAAATAGGTTTTTAGGTAAAATAGACTTGCTATGTACTAAGCAACTTACCTTTTTTAGCCAAATTTTGTTTTGTCAAATGACATTTTAATAGCCAAAAACCTTCCATTTTTTAAGGCTTGAAAGGTTTTTATTATGTATGATTATGTTTTCCTAAAGTCTGTTACCAATCAATTTCTCCTAAATGATGCTCTTTTAAATAGGTATTTGCCTTGCTAAAATGTTTGCAATCAAACCAACCGCCATAATTTGCAGCCATTGGTGAGGGGTGTTTTGCGGTTAAAACCAAATTTTTTGTAGTATCTACAATTTTTCCTTTTTTTTGTGCATAACTTCCCCACAACATATATACGAGATTTTTTTTCTCTTGATTTAGTGCTTGAATTACCGCATCTGTAAATTCTTCCCAGCCTTTGTTTTGGTGAGAACCTGCTTCGCCAGCTCGAACTGTGAGTGTTGCATTGAGTAATAACACGCCTTGCGAAGCCCATCTTTCCAAATTGCCACTCGAAGGAATTTCTTTGCCTAAATCTGTTTTAATTTCTTTAAAAATATTGAGCAAAGATGGCGGAATTTTTACCCCATCACGTACCGAAAAACATAAACCATTTGCCTGCCCTGCTCCATGATAAGGGTCTTGCCCAATAATCACTACTTTGGTTTGGGCAAAACTACAATGCTCAAAAGCATTGAAAATGAGTTTGCCTTCTGGATAAATAGTTTTGGTAGCTTTTTCGGTTTTGACAAAATCAATTAATTGTTCAAAATATGGTTTTTCAAATTCTGCTTGTAATTTTTCTTTCCAAGAACTTGCAATGTTTACCTCTGCCATTTTTTTGTTTTGTTTGATAATAAAAAGTAATTTTGTTTGACTGATTTTGCCTACTGTATTTGTTAGTAAATATAGCAAAAAGATGGGGATATAGGCAAATTTTGGAATAAAAAGTAATTTTATTTAATAGATGTTATTAAGGTTTGTAGCATTGGACTTTAGTCTGTGCTTGTAAGTCCTTGATTATCAATAATTTAAAAGCACAGACTAAAGTCTATGCTACAGAATTTAATAATCTATAATCTTTATGCACACTTTTTTAGAATATATCCGTTATTTTTTTCGGGCTGGTAATGCACATGGTTTACATTCGCCATTTGTGTATCAATTATTTACAGAAATTATTGATACGGATAAGTGGTATTATGCTTTTGATACTATCGAGGATATTCGAGCAGATTTGTTGAATGATACCACCAAAATCACAAAAACTGATTTTGGTGCAGGCTCCAAAACTACTACTTCGCCACAAAGTATGGTCTGCGATATTGCACAAAGTAGTGTTTCACAACCTTATACAAGTCAATTAATTTTCAAATTAATAGATTTTTTTCAGCCAAAAATTATCCTTGAATTAGGCACGTCTTTGGGAATCAATACCTTATATATGGGCTTTTCGGCAAGTAGCAATGCAGCTATTTATACGCTGGAAGGTTGCCCGCAAATAGCACAAAAAGCACAAGAAATATACAATAAAATACCAGATATTGCAAAACAAATTAATTTAGTTATAGGAAATATAGACCAAACTCTGCCCCAACAACTCGCAAAATTAGATACCGTAGATTTTGTGTTTTTTGATGCCAATCACCGTTACCAAGCCACTATAGAATATTTTACGAAGTGTTTGGAAAAAGCAAATCCAAATACAGTATTTGTATTGGACGATATTTATTGGTCAAAAGAAATGACAAAAGCGTGGAAAGAAATTCAACAACACCCAAAAGTAACTATTACTGTAGATTTGTTTCAAATTGGCTTGGTATTTTTCCAAAATATTACCCAAGAAAAACAAAATTTTGTCTTGAAATTTGCATAAAATAATTTTGTTTAACTATGTAATTAATAAAGTTAAACAAAAAATAAAAGTAATTCTATTTTATAACTTATTTTTCTTAAAAAATGTTCCTATAAACATTAATTTAACAAAAAACAGTTATTTTTTTCTAATTTTTGTGATTTTGAATATTTTGTTTAATCTTTTTTAAAAAAATATAGACAAAAATTTTTTTATTTGTTTAATGTTATTTACTTTTGTTTATGTTATTATTAAACAAAAGAAACTATGACAAGCTCGGAATTTAGTACCAACCTGAATCAATTAACGGTAACTTTGAAACCGTTTGCTATGAAATTGACAAGAGATGTAGATGATGCAAATGATTTGCTACAAGAAACTATGTTGAAGGCTTACACCAACCGTGAAAAATTTATGGACGGTACTAATCTGAAGGCATGGCTTTACACCATTATGCGAAATACGTTTATTACAAACTATCAGCGTAATTTGCGTAGAAATACATTTATTGATACTACCGAAAACTTGCATTTTATTAATTCTAACGAAACAAGCACCCAAAATCAGGCATTTGCAAGTTTTGTTATGCAAGATATTGACAATGCTATTAAAAATGTAGAAGATACCTACAGTGTGCCTTTTGTAATGTACTTTAGAGGTTTCAAATACCACGAAATAGCAGAAAAATTAAGACTGCCAATCGGAACAGTAAAGAACAGAATCCACATTGCACGCAACGAACTCAAAACAAAACTAAACGTCTATAAATATTATTAAAATTATAAGAAATACTAAAAAAGGTATTAAAAGTTTTAAAACTTTTGATACCTTTTTTTAATATTCCTTGCTTGCCGTTGTTTCTGTCGCCACTATGCTATGTAAACATTTTTTATAAATGGTTAATAATCAACAAGTTAGAGATTTTTATTGATTTTATAACTTATGAATAATCAAATAGTTGCAAAGATGTGTACATACGACAACCATAAAAAATAAATTCTCAAAAACTGCATCACTTTAACCCAAAACCCTATCCTTCAAAACCTCCATCAACCCCACAATTTTATCATTACACAAATTCCCGATACTGCCTTCGTGTGTGTGATTAAGCGTAAAATCAGGGGCAAAATCTCCATTTTCTATCGCAGTACCCACTTTTTTGTAGGCTTCACGAAAAGGCACACCTGCCAAAACTTCCGCATTAACAGCCTCCACACTGAACAAATGAATGTATTTTTCATCATTCAATATATTAGGTTTTATTACAATGTGTTGCAACATAAATTGCGTAATTTCTAAACAATTTTTGAGTTCTTTGATAGCAGGAAACAAACTTTCCTTTGTGAGTTGCATATCACGATGATAACCCGAAGGCAAATTTGACGTAAGCAAAGCCAATTCATTAGGCAAGGCTTGCAGTTTATTACATTTGGCACGTATCAATTCAAAAACATCAGGATTTTTTTTGTGTGGCATAATGCTACTGCCTGTCGTTAATTCGTCTGGAAAAGTAATAAAACCGAAATTTTGGTTCATATACAGACACACATCATAGGCAAATTTTGATAGCGTAGCAGCCACAGATGACATTGCCATTGCCACAATTTTTTCAGATTTTCCTCTTGTCATTTGTGCATACACCACATTGTAATTCATTGTTTCAAATTCCAATAACTCCGTTGTCATTGTCCTATTCAGTGGAAAAGACGAGCCATAACCAGCACCCGAACCCAAAGGATTTTTATTAACTACTTGATAAGCAGCCACCAACAATTCCATATCATCAACCAAACTTTCGGCATAAGCCCCAAACCACAAACCAAAAGACGAAGGCATTGCGAGTTGAAAATGTGTATAACCTGCCAATAATTTGTCTTTGTGTGTGTTGCTTAGTGTAATCAAAGTATCAAATAATTGTGCAATAAGTTTAGTAATTTCTTGCAACTCATACCGCAAATACAACTTAATATCGACCAAAACTTGGTCATTTCTTGACCTTCCGCTATGTATTTTTTTGCCTGCCTCACCAATTCTTTGCGTAAGCATCAACTCAATTTGCGAATGAATATCCTCTACTCCGTCCTCAATTTTAAATTGTCCTGCCTCTATTTCCAAAAGAATATTGTGTAATTCTTTGTGAATTTCTTGCAATTCGGTAGGGGTAAGCAAGCCAATACTTGCCAACATTTGCGTATGTGCCAAAGAACCTTTTACATCAAATTCGGCTAAGACCATATCCAATTCATTGTCTTTGCCTACCGTAAATTTTGTAATAAGGTCTAAGGAATTTTTATTATCTTTTTGCCAAAGTTTCATAAGTCGTTTTTTGTTATTTGCAACCACATAGCAACATAGCACACATAGCTTTTTATTTTTCTATGTGTCTATGTTCCTATGTGGTTATTTACAATTTAATATTAAATCACTTTCCCCAACAATTTCACATACAACTCAATTCCCTCCTCAATCTCCGCCAACTCAATAAATTCATCTGCCGTATGCGACCTTGCCGAGTCGCCAACTCCCATTTTGAGTGTCGGAAAATTCATTACAGCTTGGTCTGAACTTGTTGGCGAACCGTATGTAGTTCTGCCTAAATCAATTCCTGCCTGCACAATAGGGTGATTTTTAGGTATCGAAGACGAATTTAATCGCAAAGAACGAGGCGTAACCTCACTTTTAACGTGTTGTTTCACAATGTCTAAAACCTCTGCATTTTTATACTTATCTGTTACCCGAATATCCACCGTAAATTTGCAAGTATCAGGCACTACATTATGTTGCGAACCAGCATTGATAATCGTAACAGTCATTTTTACCTTGCCAAGTGTATCAGAAATTTCGGGAAACTCAAAATTTTGAAACCAATGAATGTCTTTTAAAGCATTGTAAATAGCATTTTCGCCTTCTTCTCTGGCTGCGTGTCCAGCTTTTCCTTTTGCAACGCAGTCTATCACTAACAAACCTTTTTCGGCTATTGCCAAGTGCATTTGTGTCGGCTCGCCAACAATTCCAAAATCAATAGCACCTAACAAAGGCAAAATCAACTCGACACCATTCACACCCGAAATTTCTTCTTCAGCAGTTGCCGCATAAATAAGGTTATATTTTAAATCTTTTTTGTCATAAAAATGCAGAAAAGTAGCTAACAAACTGACCAACGAAGCCCCAGCATCATTACTTCCCAAACCATACAATTTCCCATCTTTCACCACAGGCTCAAACGGATTTAGCGTATAACCACTATTAGGTTTTACGGTATCGTGATGTGAATTGAGTAAAATAGTTGGTTTATTTTTATCAAAATATTGGTTAAAACACCAAACATTATTCAATTTTCTATGCGTTGCAACGCCTTTTGTTTCAATAAAATGTTGAATATCATCAGCAGTTTTATCCTCCTCTTTACTCAAAGATGGAATACTAATTAGTTGTTTTAGCAAGGCAATAACTTCTTCTGTTAGCGTTGCTATTTGTGCCTTATTTTCCAAAAAATTAGGCAATAAGTGTTGTTCCTTTACAGTCATAAGTCGTTGATAATAAGCTATTTGCGTGAATAATTCTTACAGCTTTTACGCCATTTTCTATAGCAGCAAAAGCATTATCTAATTTTGGTATCATTCCTTTGTATATCACACCTTCATTTACCAAATCTTTGTAAGTAGTTTTTGTAATAGTCGTGATGACCGAATTTTCATCTTCGACATTTCGCAACACACCATTTTTTTCAAAGCAATACACAAGTTGCACCTCATAATTTTCAGCCATTGCAACCGCCAAAGCAGAGGCTATTGTATCCGCATTGGTATTCAATAATTGCCCTTCTCCGTTGTGCGTAATTGCCGAAAACACAGGCACTAATTTCAAATCAAGAAATTTTGCAAGCAAGTTTGCATTGACACTTTTATTGTCGATATCGCCAACAAATCCATAATCTATTTGCTTAATTGCACGTTTTGTAGTTTGAATTACATTGGCATCTGCCCCAGAAAGTCCTATTGCTTGAGTATTTTTGGCTTGCAATGCTGCAACAACTTGTTTATTTATCAAACCTGCATACACCATTACCGTAATTTTCAAGGTTTCGGCATCAGTAATTCGTCTGCCATCCACCATGGTTTGCTCAATACCGATTTGCTTTGCCAATTCCGTTGCTAATTTTCCCCCTCCATGAACCAATATTTTAGCACCTTCCAAAGCCGAAAAATCTGCCAAAAACTTTTCTAAGTCTTCAGCATTATCAAGGACATTGCCCCCAATTTTAACAATAGATAATTTTTTCATGGGTGTATATTTTTGTAACCGTAGAGATTATTAAGGAATGTAGCATAGACTTTCATCATGTATAGTATAATAGCTTATTTTACACAAATTTATTATTTTATAGATGTTTTGCTATCTAACTTAGATTACTTCTTAAGTTACAAGTTTTATGTAGTGTAAAATAGTTTATCTTAAAAAGCATAAAAAAAGTGCCTTTTTGATGTCAAAAAGGCACTTTAGAGGTTTCAAGCGGATTCGAACCGCTGTAGGAGCTTTTGCAGAGCTCAGCCTAGCCACTCGGCCATGAAACCCTTTGAGAATACAAAGGTAGTGATTTGGTTTGGAATTACAAATTTTATTCTATTTTTTTTGTGCAATAAAAATAAATTTTATTTCACTTCTTCGTAATCTATGTAATCTGCTGAATTTTCCTTATTTTTTTGGTAGTTTTCTGTGTTTGTTTTTTTATAGAAAATAGTACCATCTTGATAGTCTTTGGTAGCAAAACCTTGATTTTTTGCTTCTTGTTTTTGAATTTCTTTTTCTAATTTTTGCCCCAAAACCCACAAAGCAAAACTAAATATTTGTGTCGAAAAACGACTCAATAGATATAAAATTGCTGCGGATACTAAAATAAATTTTATCATTTTATCTGTTTTTTTATGTGTTTTACTAAATAAATTAGATAGTGAAACTAAAATAAATTTTGTAATGTATTGAAAATCAATTATCTATCTTTTTTTACGGATAGATAATTGATTTTATATTTTGCATACAAAGTAATAAATTATATTGCAATTATTCAAATGATTACACAAATTTAATGCTTTCTACTAAAACTTAACAAGAGATTTTACTTATTTAGTTATAATAAGGACTAATCATTAAATAAACTAATACGCCTGTTGCCGAAACATATAACCAAATAGGCAATGTCCATTTAACTAATTTTTTGTGTTTTTCAATTTGTCCTGACCAAGCAAAATAGATGGCAAACAACACAAACGGAACTACCACTGCTGATAATAAAATATGTGTAGTTAAAATGAAAAGATAAATTAGACGAATGAATCCCTCTGCTCCAAAACGAACTTGATTGCCTTGTGAATGGTAAATTACATAGGATACCAAAAATATAGAGGATAACACAAAGGCTGCAAACATAAAAGTTCGGTGCAGGTTTATATTTTTGTTTTTGATGGCAAAAAAGCCACCCAACAAACAGAAAAAGGTTGCTGTGTTCATCATTGCATTCAAATGTGGCAAAAAGCCTACATCTGCATTGCCAATACTATTTCCTGTGCGTTGTGCATAGAATAATAAGGCTACAACTAAAGGAATGGCTGCGGAAGTAATCCCAATGAGCCAATTCATTTTGTCATTTTTTTTAGTTAAAAGTTCCATTTTTTTTAGTATAATTTTAGAAATATTGTACTGCAAAAATATATACTTTCTGTTAAATTACCTTGTTTTAGGTGAAATAATAATAATTTTAAAGAAATAGCTAACTATATTTTTTTGATTTTTATATAACTTTGTGGTTTTTATTGCTGGTATTGCAAATAATTTGCAATATTTTAGAAAAAAATAAAAAAAATAGTTATAAAAAGTGTTTGTTTAAAAAATTATTTCTATAATTAGGCACTAAAACATAAATCATTACAAGAATATGGGAGATTTTAGTGTTAGATTAGCCAAAAACCAAGAAGAACTCAACGATTTTACGAGATTCTTACTCAAAGATGTGCAGGCACTTGACCGTATGTTGCGTGAAGGTTGGTTTGAAACCGACCCCATTCGCATAGGTGCCGAACAAGAAATGTGCTTAGTGGATTTGCATGGGAAACCATCTTCAACCAACTTAGCAGTTCTCGAAAAACTCAACAATCCTAACTTCACTACCGAACTTGCACGTTTTAATGTAGAGGCAAATATGCCACCATTAGAATTTAAAGGTACTTGTTTTTCGGATATGGAAAATAGTATCAACGGTTTTATGGATACACTACGTAATGTATTAGGAGATATGCCTAATGTAGATGTGTTATTGACGGGTATTTTGCCAACTATTCGCAAGTTTGACATCAATATGGACAATTTAACGCCTGTAGTTCGTTATTTTTCGTTAATGGAAGCTATCAATAATTTGCGAGGCAACCGTTACGAATTACGCATCGAGGGGGTAGATGAGTTGAATGTGATGTTAGATTCGCCTTTAGTGGAGGCTTGTAATACCAGTTTCCAAGTCCATTTACAAATCAAACCAGATGAATTTATTGCAAAATATAATGCTGCACAAGCTATTGCTGCACCTGTATTAGCATTAGGTACAAATTCGCCAATGTTGTTTGGTAAAAGACTTTGGAGTGAAACCCGTATTGCTTTGTTCCGCCAATCTATAGATACCAGAGTTGCTACCGAACATTTGAGAGAACGTAGTCCTCGTGTAATGTTTGGCAATAAGTGGGTAAAAAATTCACTAATAGAACTTTATAAAGAGGATATTATGCGTTTTAGGGTTATTTTTATGACCGATATTGAGGAAGATGTAATGAAATGTGTGGAACAAGGTATTACCCCAAAATTACGTGCCTTAAATATTCACAATTCTACAGTATATCGTTGGAACAGACCTTGTTATGGCATTAGTCCAAATGGAAAACCGCATTTGCGTATCGAAAATAGGGTTCTGCCTGCAGGCCCAAGCGTGGTCGATGAAGTATCAAATGCTGCTTTTTGGATTGGTATTATGAATGGTTTTGAAGATGCGTACAAAGATGTTACTAAATTAATGGATTTTGATGACGCAAAATCTAACTTTTTGTTAGCTGCTCGAAATGGTTTGGGAGTTCGGTATAATTGGATGGGCAAAAAAATAAATGATACAGAACTAATTGCGAAAGAGTTGTTGCCATTGGCACGTCATGGTCTGAAAAAAGCCAATGTAAATGCTGCTGATATAGACAAATATCTTGGTATAATTGAATCTCGCAACGAAACAGGTTATACAGGCTCACGCTGGATGTTAAATTCTTATTCCAAATTGGTAAAAGAAACTTCGAAAGAGGAAGTAAGTATTGCAATTGCTTCGGCTACCATGAAATATCAAAAACAAAATATTCCTGTGCATGAATGGGATTTGGCAAGTATGGACGATATTGCAGAGTACGAACCTTCCGCTATTTTGGTGGAGGAGTTTATGACTACTGACCTTTTTACGGTCAATAAAGATGATTTGCCTGATTTGAGTGCAGATATGATGGATTGGCAAAAAATCCGTTATATTCCTGTCGAAGATGTAAAAGGCAATTTGGTAGGTTTAATTTCTTCGCGTATGTTATTGCGTCATTTCTTGCAACAACATAGAGAAGGAACAAAAAATATCAAAATAGAAGATTTAATGATAAAAAATCCTACTACCATTGAGCCACAAGCTACGGTAAGTCAGGCTTTGGAAATTATGACCAAAAACCAAATTGGTTGTTTGCCTGTAGTACATAAAGGAAATTTGGTTGGTATTATTACAGAATCTAATTTCTTAAATATTACGGCAAGATTAATTAAAAGATTAGTTGCAAAAAATGCAAAGAAAATATAGTTTTATTAGTATTTAAGTAAAATATATAAATATAAGCAATGCGACAAAATAAATATTTATTTGCTTGCATTGCTTATTGCATCTTTTCTGTTTTATTTCTTAGACTTAAAAATCTATTGCCAAAATATCTTCTAATTATTTCTACAAACCTATGCTTAGATGCCAAGCAAAAATGGAACTACTTAATTTTGTAAAAAATGTATTTCTTGTTCAATAAATCTTATCTTTGTTGCACCAATCTATTTATTTTACGCTAAAATTTTATTTGATGGACTTAGCTATTATTGTCATGTCTTGTGATGCTTTTGAAGATGTATGGCAAGCATTTTTTACGTTATTTGATAGATATTGGGCAGATTGCCCTTTTCCAAAATATTTTTGCACAGACACAAAACCAGCTAAACAAACAGGTTTTATAGATATAACCCCAGGTAAAAATTTGGCGTGGTCATACCGCCTACAATATGCTTTACAAGAAATTCCCCAAAAATATGTATTGTTTTTGCAAGAAGAGTTTTTGTTACTCAAACCTGCGGATAGCAAACGGGTTATCGAATATTTAGCTTTGTTACAAAAAGAAAATGCAGCTACTTTACGTATTTTTCCAAGCCCTGCACCGCAAAGTTCCTATAAAGATTATACCAATATAGGACTTATAGAGCCTGATGCACCGTATCGTGTTTCTTGCCAAGCTGCGATATGGGATAAGGAGGTGTTGTTGTCTGAAGTTATCAAAGCCGATGAAAATATTTGGCAATTTGAATTGGAAGGAAGTAAAAGGTCAAAAAATATAAGTAAACCGTTTTTGAGTTTGTATATAGACGAGGCTGGTGAACCTTTAGAAAATGGCAACTATCCTTATACCTACTTTTGTACGGCAATAAGCAAAGGACGTTGGATGCGTGGAGCTGTGGCTGTGTGCAAAAAAGAAGGAATCCAGATAGACTTTACTAAAAGGACTGTAGAAACTTGGTGGATAGAAACAAGACGTTATTTATATGACCATGCTCCTGTACCACTACAAAAATACGTTTGGTATTTATTGTTTAAAGTACTGAAGTTTTTGGAATGATGAGAACTAATGGAGATAGTTTTTATATACTGTAAATTGTGTAGTTGTAATGTAGGCTGCTGGCAACCCCGCTAAAGCCTACATTACAACTATGCAACTTAGATTACAAAGACAAAGCAGCAGATAATTTAATGCCAAATCTTGGTGCATTTTCATCGAGATAGGTAATGCGGTGCATAAAATCTACTCTAATAAATTTGAAAATATTTTCAAAACCATAATATAATTCCACATACGGCTCTGTTCCCAAACTTGTAAAGGAAGGAATTCCCAACGGAATAATATTGCGATTTTCTTGTCGTACACTGCCCCATAAAGCATTTGCACCTGCAAAATTACGCCATTTCAATTTTCGCAACAAAGGAATACTATTGGTAAAAAGCCCCTCAAAATGGTGTTCATAACGAACATCAATAAATTTATCACTTGTAAACTCAAAATAATTCATCATATTAAAAGCTGGAGAATTATAAAAAGGAGATTGATTTCCCATGTGATTTTCCAAAAGCATATAAGGAACTTTTGAAGGAATATAGCCACCTGTTATCGAATATTGCGACCTTCCCCAAGCTCCCAAACGAATAGTTTGCATAATATTAAGTGTCATTTTGTGGTATTCCAACTGACTACCTAATACATTTGGTAAACCGTATGTGTAACGAAATAGGAAAACAGGGTTAAAATTTTTGCCAATTCGACTACGGCGGTTGCCTCTATCCAATACCCTTTCATTGAACGAAAGACGAGTTTCGAAACTAATATCGGTACTAACTAAGTTTTTATGAATTTCGCCATCTTTTGGGTCTATGTATGCAAAATCAAAAAGTGGTGTCATGGTTTGTTGCGTCAAAGTTACTTTTTGGGTAAAACCTTTTACTATATCTGTTTGAAAATAGATGCGGTTTATTTCGTGATAAAAAGGTCTTCGTTTGGAAACTTGTCGCCAATTTACAAAAGCCTTAAAAATATTATTGGTGGTATTAAGGTAACTTTCATTCATTAAGGCAGCTTGATTGAGGTCATCTCGCCGAAAAACGCCGACTTGTGTCCACGATTTTTTACGTAGCAAATAATCTACGCCTAATTCGTATTTTAGTCTTTCATCTTTAGTACCGTATGCCACAAGCCCCGAAATAGTCCATTTATTGCTAAAAAAACGGTTGGTTCTAAACCCAATTCGAGGTCTAAATCCTTCCACGTCATTTACTGCAACGGTATAAAGGTAATTTCCTAACTCTATTTTGCCAAATCTTTTGTAACCATTAATGACTAAATCTATCACTTCGATATAGGTTTTGACCGCAGGCAGTTTTTTGATGGTATCTATCATGTGATAGACGTGTTTTTCCTCTAAAGTTAGTGAATCGTGTCTATTTTTTGCCCAATATTCGGGGTCTGGTTCTTGTGCATCTTCATTCATCGCCACTGTTTCGTCAAAAAACGTCATCGATTTTGGCTTTTCTAAGACAAAATTTTTGTTGGAAGAATAGAATTTTAGCAACATTCCTGCCCAATTATCATTGATTTCGCCTACATCTACGGTTACTCTTGTTTTGGAGGGTAGCCATGCTTTTGTGCTATCTGGTTGCGACATTTCTTGTTGCACTTTGATTTGTTCTATAAAATTTAGGTTGGCAGTGCCTGCTATTTTTGCGTCTATGCGTTTGAGGGCGTAATGATGCAAAGAATCTGTTATCCACATAGTACCCACAAAAGCCAAATCTTGTGGACGTTTGGGCGAAAAAGTAATTTTGTAACATTTTATATCATCTACCATTGTTTTTTTGGAAACTAAAGTATAGTCATAAAAAGTTTTGAAACTACTTGCAAGTGGCGAAATAAAATCTTTTCCACCAACATTCAACCAATCTAAATAAAAATTATATTGCAAAAAAGTAGCACCAACTAATTGTGATACTGCTGAACCATCTTCGATGCCAATTCCTGTAATTTTCTGTTTTTTTACTTGTTCTTTAGTACGTGATGGATTGTTGCGGTAATAGACATCAGACATTGTTTCGGACACAAAAATAGGAATAATAGGCTTGCCGTCATCTCCTGCCATACGTTTTGCACTGTCAAACAAACTTAAAATTTGCTGAGTAACTTTGCGTTTTCTAAATTTTTCGGTAATATTATCAATATCGACTTCTACCCGATTATAGGCTTCGTATTCGTATGCGTCAAGTTTTCGCAAATCATTCCTGTCTTTATTGAGCTGCACTTGTTCTAAAACCAACCATGCAGGATTTACATATTTGCCTTTGGGCGTAATAATTACCTCAATCAACTCCTCTACATCATCTGCTAATTGCACATTGATTGTTTGCGAAGCACCTTTGACTACTTTTTTTGCACGGGTTTGAAAACCAACCGAACTCACTATTAAAGAATCTACTTTACTGTTAGGATTAATAGTGAGCTTGTATTGCCCATCAAAATCTGTCGAAGTACCTATCGTAGTGCCTTTGATAGCAACCGAAGCATAAGGCACAGGATTTCCGTCACTCACAGCAGTTATTTTTCCGCTAATAATGGTAGAGCCATTGGCAGTTTTTTTTACATTTTGAGCAAAAATATTGTTAGGTCTGATTAAACCTATGCCCAAAAATAAAATCAAACAAGAAGATAAACGTAATAAATCTAATAAAATTAATGCTTTGTTTGGAAGTTTTTGATTTTGAAACATTGGATTTTTAGAATATGTATGAGATGTATTTTTTGGAATCGCATTTTTCAATGTTGATTTTTTGTTGTGTCTAAAAATTAGTATTCTAAACGTACAACGTGCAAAATTATATCTTTTTGTCTAAAAAAGTAACTATTTAACAAAACTTATCTTTTCTTCTTGTAAGATGCTACGTTTGCAAGCCTACAAAATTATCCCAAAATAGTATTAGTGCTTCCTGTTATTTATATTTTATACCAGAAAATTTAAAATCAGAACAAGTTTTATTGTAGTTTTTTGTTTTTGTAGCCACATAGTTTTTTGTTGTTTCTATGTATCTATGTTTGTATGTACTTAATTTTCATATTTTGGTACAGAAATAATAAAATGAATATAAAAATTATTTTGCAGTCTTTTATTGCTTTTTGCTAAAAAAAACTATCTTTACAAAATTACTACCATACAAATTACTAAAATTTTGATAGATAACAGCATTTACCTTTTGCTTATTACAACTGTTTTTGTTTATTTTATATGAGTTATCCTTGTTTTTGCAAACAATTTGCACAAAGTAGAGATACTATTGTCTTTTTTTTGTTTGTATTTCTTCTTTTTACGCTACCAACAACTGCCCAACAGTTGGGAAAGGAAAGTTTTGACCGTTTGACAGTGGAAGATGGACTGTCGCAAAACTCTGTAAATTGTATTTTTCAAGATTCAAGGGGTTTTATTTGGTTTGGCACACAAGATGGTTTGGATAAATATGATGGCTATCATTTCAAATCCTACAAACATAATCCCAAAAAAGAAAATAGCATTTCAGATAATTTTATTTGGAAAATTTATGAGGACAAAAAAGGAGATATATGGGTAGGTACGCAAAATGGACTAAATTATATAGATGTTGTAACAGGAAATATCAAAAGATTTGTACATCAAACCAACAATAAAAATTCATTAGCTCACAACAAAGTATATGCTATTTTGGAGGATAGGCAAGGCGTAATGTGGTTAGGTACAGAGGAGGGCGTAACTCGATATTTCCCTGAAAAACAAGAGTTTCAGCATTATACTTTTTCGTATTCCACGACCTTTAATTCTTCAGTGCATGACTTGTATGAGGACAAAAACGGAACTATTTATGTAGGTACAATGGGTTCTGGTTTGCAAGTCTATAATCCCAAAACCAATACTTTTAGCCTACATAGTGCCTATTTGCCCACCATGAAAAATGATTTTGTACGTTGTATTTTTGAAGACAAACAAGGTTTTTTGTGGCTCGGAACTGCACAAGGGATTCGCAAAATAGAGCCAAACAACAATAAACTAACACAATTTACGCATAATATTAGCGAAGAAAGTTTAAGTAATAACAACATTACATCAATCATAGAAGACCATAGCGAAAATATTTGGATAGGTACTTTAGGCGGTGGCTTAAACCGTTTTTCGCCCAAAGGTTATCAATCAGACGAATATGAAATTACACAATATATTACCGATTTTTATAATGCACAAAGTTTGAGTTTAAATAATATTGGTAGTTTATTGATAGACAAATCAGGAATTTTGTGGGTAGGTACATTAGGCGGTGGCGTGAGTGTGCATGATTATGGCAAAGAAAAGTTTAAAGTACATAGACTTTCGGCTTACCAAAACACTTCGGTTAATCACAATATGATTTGGTCTATTTGTGGAGATGATGAGGGAATTATTTGGCTTGGAACAGGTGGTGGTGGCTTAAATAAATATTCGCCAAAAGATGGAAATTATACCTATTACACCCAAAATAATAGCAATATTAGTGATAATCACGTAATTAGCGTATTACAAAGCCCAAGTAATAGCAATAGATTATGGGTTGGAACAGACCACGGACTAAATGAAATGAACAAAAAAACAGGAAAATTTACTGTTTATTTGGCAAATGAGGAAGATGCTACGATGCTTTCTGACGAGCATATCAATTCGATGTTTGAGGCAAATGGTTATTTGTGGATTGGCACAAGCAAAGGGGGCTTAAACCGATTAGATTTGCAGACCAAGAAAATTAAAACCTATAAAAATGATATTAATTCGAGATATTCTTTGAGTGATAATACTGTAGAAACTGTGATTGTAGATAGATTAGGTATGGTTTGGTGTGGCACTACAGGTGGCGGGCTAAACAAATTTGACCCGAAAACCGAAAAATTTACGGTTTATAAAAACCAAATAGAAAATGCTAATTCCCTTTCCAACAATATTGTAAAATGTATTTATGAGGACAAAGATGGTAATTTATGGATAGGCACTAATGGCGGACTCAACTTTTTTAACCCCAAAACAGAGGTTTTTGTACGTTATACTACCAAAGATGGTTTGCCAAACAATACCATACACGCAATTCAGCAAGATGACAGCCAAAATTTGTGGTTAAGTACCAACAAAGGTATTACTAAATTTAATCCCGCAAAAAATATTGCTATCTATTTTGACGAGTTGGATAATTTGCAAGGAGATATTTTTACTACAGAATCCAGCTATAAGAATACCGCAGGAGAAATGTTTTTTGGTGGTATTAATGGTTTTAATAGCTTTTTCCCCGAAAGTATTGACCAAAATGATTATATTCCATTGGTAGAAATTACGGATATTTTGGTGCAAAATCTTTCGATTCGTGCAGATTCTTCGCATTTCTATCCCAAACTTCGAGCTATTTTTAGCAATGTAGAAGCATTGGTTACGGATGCCGATAAAAATAACATTACTTTTGAATTTGTTGGCTTAAGTTTTCGTCATGCCTCCAAAAATTTATATAAATGTAAATTAGAAGGTTTTGATAAAGATTGGATATTATTAGGTAATAATCTTAGCTATACCTACAACAATTTACCTACAGGAACTTATACTTTTAGGGTAAAGGCAAGTAATAATGATGGAGTTTGGGCAAAAAAAGCAGCCACCATTCGCCTAAAAATTAAACCTCCTTTTTGGGAAACATGGTGGTTTCGAGTGTTGGCAGTTTCTTTTTTTATTGGAATAGCGTATTATATGTATGTGTTAAGAATTAGGCAAATTGATGCACAAAAACGCCGTTTGGAAGAAACTATAGAGCAACGCACAGCCGAAATTCGCCTAATTAACAACGAATTACAACACAAACAAGCCGAAGTATATGCCCAAAAACAAGACTTAGAAAGGCAAAAAGATGGTTTAATAGAAGCTAATCAAATTATTACTGAAAAAACCGAAAACATCATTAATAGTTTGCGATATGCCGAAAGAATACAACAAATTATATTACCAGCAGCACAAGTTCTGGAGGAAATGTTGCCCGAACATTTTATTATTTTTAAACCCAAAGATATTGTTTCGGGAGATTTTTATTGGTGTAGGCAGATAGACAATAAAATCTTTTTTTCTATCAATGACTGCACAGGGCATGGAGTACCTGGGGCTTTTATGTCTATGATTGGAACTACTTTACTAAACGAAATTACAGGGCAAAAAAATATTTATAGTCCTGCTTTAATCCTTGCAGAGTTGCATATTGGCGTAAGAATGGCACTTAAACAAGAAAATAATGTAAATGATGATGGTATTGATGTTTGTTTGTGCTTATTAGAAAATATAGAAAATGAAGGTAGAAAACTTACTTTTGCGGGTGCAAAACGTCCTCTTTTGGTAGTTTCTACCACCAAATATTTACAAAAATACCAAGCAATAGAACAGAAAAATAAAGCACAAGCAGAGTTTTTTGAAGCCGAACTTTGCGAAATTTCGGGCAAATGTTTGTACGAAGTAAAAGGAGATAAAAAATCTATTGGAGGTAGACAAAAAGAAAATAAAAGAACATTTACTAATCACGTTATTCCTGTAACAGACGATGATATGGTATATTTGACTTCTGATGGTTTTGGAGACCAACAAAATGAGGAAAATGTAAAATTTGGTACTTTGCAACTCAAACAAACTTTGTTAGACGTATCTCGATTACACGCAAGCATACAAAAAGTGCAACTCGAAAAAGCCCTTGATGCACACCAAAAGAAAGCCTCGCAAAGAGATGATATTTCATTGATGGGAGTAAGATT
Organism: Bernardetiaceae bacterium; assembly: GCA_044348925.1. GTDB lineage: Bacteria > Bacteroidota > Bacteroidia > Cytophagales > Thermoflexibacteraceae > JAAFKA01. The sequence continues at coordinate 16,415 of JBIKRY010000006.1, read as the reverse complement.
ATAGGGTTAAAAAATATTTGTAGTATAGACTTTATGTTATACTACAAATACTATCAACAGTTACTTCGTTTTCTTGTCTTTCAAAAGTTACAAAATCCATAGAAAAAGCATTTTTTTCATTTTTTTCAAAATGTCTGCGATTTGTTTCTTTCCAAACATTGCTATCTATTGTCAAGAAAGCATCTCCTTGCACCTCTGTATCTACAAAAGTTACAAATAAAACTTGACAAGTATTTTGCAAAGCAAGTTTATATATTTCTGCACCACCAATAATAAACACTTTTTCGGAATGTTTTTGCTTAGCAATTTCTATTGCATTTTCTAAACTTGTAGCTATTTCGCAACCTTGAGCAGTATATTCTTTTTGGCGTGTAAGCACAATGTTTTTACGATTTGGCAATGCCCTGCCAATACTTTGATGCGTTTTTCGCCCCATAATGATGGTATGCGAAGTAGTGAGGTCTTTGAAAAATCGTAAATCTTCGGGCAGATGCCAAGGCAGACGGTTTTCTATACCAATAACGCCGTTTTTTGAAATAGCAACAATGGCTGCAATAGTCATAAAAATTGTTTTTATTCTTGCAAAGTATTGAAATTGCAAACTCTCAACTTTGCGATTTCAATACTTTGCAAGAAAGTGTAAATAAAAAATACGAGTAATAAATGTTTAAAATTTTCTTTTGCTCATCGAATCGTGCATTTCTACCAAAGTTTCTTCGAGATTATATTTGAAATCCCAAGTAGGGTAGTGTGCCTTGAATTTTGATACATCACTTATCCACCAAATATGGTCGCCAATTCTATTGGTATCTTTGTAAGTATGTGTAATTTTATTACCACTAATTTTTTCGCACCACAAAATAGCCTCTTGCATAGAGCAGTTTGCATGGCGACTTCCACCTGCATTATAGGCTTCTCCTTGACGTGGATTTTGGTAATAATGCCAAAACATATTTACCAAATCGTAGCTATGAATGTTATCTCTTACTTGTTTTCCTTTGTACCCAAATATGGTATAAGGAGTATTGGTAATAGCACATTTCATCAAATATGCCAAAAATCCGTGCAACTGCGCCCCAGAATGGTTAGGTCCTGTCAAACAACCACCTCTAAAAACTCCTGTATTCATCTGAAAATAACGTCCATACTCTTGCACCATCAAATCGGCTGCTACTTTAGAAGCACCAAAAACCGAGTGCGTTGTGTGGTCTATCGAATGATTTTCGTCAATGCCATTGGTATAATATGGGTGTTTGCTGTCTATTTCCCAACGAGTTTCTAACTCTACCAATGGTAAATAATTAGGGTTATCACCATATACTTTGTTGGTAGAAGTGAAAATAAATACGGCTTTAGGGCAATACAAACGGGTTGCTTCGAGCATATTTAATGTACCTGTTGCATTGATAGAAAAATCTGTAAAAGGTTCTTTGGCTGCCCAGTCGTGACTTGGTTGGGCTGCTGTATGTACTACCAATTTGATATCTTGCCCATATTCTTTAAAAATTTGTTCGATAGCAACAAAATCTCTAATATCTGTAGCGTAGTGTTTATAATTGGCAAAATTAGCAGCAATTCTATTTCTGTTCCAATCTGTCGAGGCTTCTTGTCCAAAAAAATAGGCTCTTTGGTTGTTGTCAATACCAATGATAAGGTCAAACTTATTTGCAAAAAACTCTACAGATTCGCCACCAATTAAGCCTGAAGCTCCTGTAATTAATGCTATATTCATAAAATAGTTATTCGTTTAGTATTTTTTTGCAAATGTAAAATATTTTTTTAGATTTATTACGTAAAAGTAGAATGTTCTATGATTTTGCTTTGTGATAGGAAATTTATTGAGTTTACTAACAAAAAAAAATTGCCTTTAGATATATTGTTTACAGCTTACAAATAGTTTTTGGCTAAACGAGGCTACTAACAATATGACTAAAGGCAAAAAATAAAAAGTAAGTAGTTTTGAATTTTTAGATGTAAGTTTTACATTATGTAAATACTTGACTATCAATAACTTATAACAGACAATTAGAAATTTACAGCAATTCCCACTTTGGCAATTTTATTCCAATTTTACCATATGGACATTTGTCAACTTTTGGTAGAGTTGTGCAAAATTTTTCAAATCCTTTGAAAAAGAATATAGTTCTGCTATAAAGTAAGGACTTTTTTTAGGGATAAAACTTTTTCGCATAAAATATTAACTTGCTTTAAATTATAGAAATATCAAAAATTGACCATTGAATTGCCAAAGTGGGAATTGCTGTGAAATTTACAACTATTTAGAAACGTCTTCTTTTTGGATATTTTTTGCTAATAGTTCCACCAAATGGAATTCTTACCCCTGCCATTCCGCGAATATAGTGCATCATATTACTTTGTTTGATAGTAGTATTGTCTATATATGCGTTAAGATGGGTTGCAAAATGTGCTTCTGCAAAAATATAGAATTTGTTTAATGCCAATGTTTCACCACCTAAGCCTACATTGAAGGTAGTTAATTGTATGCTTCTATCTACAAAATATTTTGCATCACCACCTGTATTTGCTAAAGCTACAGGGTCTGGTACTGTAAATGCTAACGAAGAACTCAAAAACCCAAATCCTCCAAAGGCATATAAACCACCACCGCCAGTATGAGAACCCATCAAATAGCGTTGATAATCTATAGAAACCTCTAAAGCCGTTAATTTGGCAGATGTTCCTACCATAAACGGCATTTCTTTGAGTCCCATATTATAACCAATGCCAAAACGGACAGCATTCTGGTCTAAAAAGCCATAAGAGCCTATTATTTTCCCGCCAACTATAGATGGCAAAGCATCTAAGTCTAATAAGGGAAAACTTTGAGCAGGATAATTGGTTGTTCCTGCAATGTAATAGGTATATGTACCACCTAAACCCACGCTAAGCTGTGCATGAGATTTGTGTGTTAGCAAACCCAAACATAAAATCCACAAAAAAGAAATATGCAATGTTTTCATATTATTTTAAAATAAAATGGTGCTATACCTAAACAAAATACTTCAACAAAATATACCAATCAATAATTACAATAAAAATATTTAGCATTTGGCTTGCAATTTAGCAAAACAAAATAGATTTTACAATTTAATGTAATAACTTAGCAAAATTAGTACCTTGTTCTTGGTTTATGTCTGTAAATATGCAAAAATATATTCTAAAATTATCTCTTTATAGTTTATTTTTTTTATTGGCTTGTGGGGATAATACCGCAATAACGCCAATTATTACTGTTCCTATTAATAAAATCATAGATTTGAATAATTTGCCCTATCAAAGATTACAATTTGATAATGGTTATGTCTATGAAACGGGAGGTTTGCGTGGCTTACTTATCTACCGCAAAAATGCAACTACTTACTATGTCTATGATAGGGCTTGCACGTATAATTTGCAAAATAGTTGTGAAAAAATAGAAGTAGATGGTTCAGGTTTTTTCCTTTTTGATGCTTGTTGTAAATCAAAATTTGATTGGGAAGGGCAACCAACGGCCGGGGTAGCACGTACAAATTTGGTACGTTACCAAACGAGTTTATCAGGTAGCTTGTTATATATTAATAACTAAAAGTATTTTTATTTTACAAAATTTACCTTATTTTTCCTAAAAATTATTCAAGATGTTGGCAAAGTTATTTTTTCTACCCTTGCTTTTGGTTGGTAGTATTTTTACAGCAAATAGCCAAACCAAGAAAGTAGTGGATAGTTTGCAAAGTTTGTTGCTGGTAGCAAAACACGATAGTAGCAAAATTTCTTTACTTAATAAGTTGGCAAATGCTTATTTATTTGATAAGCCCGATACTGCTATTCAATTATCTAAACAAGCACTTATTTTAGCCCAAAAAACAGCAGATAATAAGGCACAAGGATTTGCTTATAATACGATTGCAGTAGTATATATGCGAAGGAGTATGCCCGAAACCGAAACATATTTCTACAAATCTTTAGAAATGCGACAAAAAGTAAAAGATAGGGTAGGAGTTTGTGCAAGTTATTCTAATTTGTGTGCATTTTATACTGAGCAGGCTAATTATTCAAAGGCTTTGGAGGTTGCTTTTTTGGCTTTGCGAATTCAAGATACATTAAAAAATGACAAATATATTTCCAAAATTTTTATTAATATTGGCAATGTGTATTTGCAACAAAATCAATATGAGCAGGCAGAAAAATATTTTAAAAATGCCGAAAAAATTAATGAAAAAATAGGAGATAAGTCTTCTGCAAGTGCTATTTATGTCAATTTAGGCTATATTTGTGAGCATAGAATACCACACCAACATAAACAAGCCTTAATCTATTATCAAAAAGCATTATTCTTGTCAAAAGCTATTCAGCATCGTTTTCGTATTGCTGATATTTTGGGAAATATTGGAAATATTTATCAAGCAGATGCAAAATACGATTCTGCCTTATATTATCATTTTGCTTCGGTAAAAATGCACGAAGAAATAGGAGATTTGTATAATAGGTCTCGTAATTTATCCAATATTGCAAAAGTAAAATTATTGCAGGGCAAGCCTAATGAAGCCATAAAATTTGCAGAACAAGCCATAGAAAAAGCAAAAGCAAGCCAAAATAAAGAAACCGAAGTAATAGCCAGCAAATTATTAACAAAAATATATAAACAAAAAGGAAATTTTGAAAAAGCATTGTACTATCACGAAATTTCGGAACAAGTCAATGACTCTATTTTTAATGCCGAACAAACCAAAACTTTGAAAAACTTGCAACACCAATATGAAATAGAAAAACACCAAACACAAATAGCATTGCTACACAAAGACAAAATTATTCAAAATGATACGATTGCATTACAAAATATTCAGCAAAATATCCGCCAAAATATTCTACTTACGTTAATTTTGATGGCTATTTTGGTAGCTTTATTTTTCTATTGGAGTAATAAAAAACGAAAACGAAAAAACGAACTGTTACATATACAAAACATAGAAATCAACCAGCAAAAAGAAGAAATACAAGCACAAGCAGAAGCTTTAGATACGCTAAATCATACCAAAGATAAATTATTTACGATTATTGCTCACGATTTGCGAAGCCCTTTGTATAATCTAAAAACTTTGTTGCAGTTGTTTGAAAAACAATTTATTACGCCTGATGAATTTACCAAATATATGAAAGATTTGCGGACAAATGTGGATACCATCAAAGACACTTTAGATAATCTATTAAATTGGTCGGTTTCACAATTACAAGGTTTGCAAGCCAATCCAGAATCGTTGAATATGCATGATTTGACCACAGAAATTATAAGTTTGTATCAAGAAATTGCAGATAAAAAAGAAATTACTTTGTCTAATCAAGTGAGTGAAACTACGTTTGTGCGGGCAGACAAAAATCATATTCGTTTGGTATTGCGAAATTTATTAAGCAATGCTATCAAGTTTACCAATCATTTTGGCGAAGTAAAATTTACAGCCAATAAATATGCAGATACTTTTATAGAAATTAGTGTAATAGATAATGGAATTGGTATGGAGGAGAAACAAGCACAAAAATTGTTTAAAACCAAAACTTATTTTACAAGTTATGGCACAGACCAAGAGAAAGGAACAGGCGTAGGGTTGGCATTATGTGAGGAATTTGTACACAAAAACGGTGGAAAGATTCGTGTAGAGAGCAAAGTTGGGCAAGGAACAAGTTTTTTATTGCTATTGCCAATCGCAGAAAAGATATAAGTAATGTAAGTTGCGAGTAGTACAGAGTAACTTGCTTAGTAGTATGGAACTCCAGTTCCGTACTACTACTATGCAAATTAGTTTATTATATATTTTACTTGTAACTTGTTGATTATCAATAAAGTAATCCGTAGTTCACGTTAATTTACTTTCAAAAATCCAAATAATAATTCTATTGCTTTTACACTTGCTTTTCGTACTGCATCTACAGTATTGGAGGCATTGTGAGAGCCAAAAATACAATATTCGAAGTTATGCAAAGGCGAAGTAAGAGGCAATGGTTCTTCTTCAAACACATCAAGAGCAGCCGAATGTACTGTACCGTTTTGCAAAGCTACCAATAATGCTTTTTCGTCTATCAAAGCCCCACGCGAAACATTGACAATCCGAACTCCTTTTTTTACTTTTTCTAAAAGATTGGCATTGATTAAATGTTTGGTTTCGGTGGTTAAAGCACACGTTAAGACAATAAAATCGGCTTGTTCTATTTTGTTAGGAAATTGCAAAAATTCGTAATGCGAAATTTTTTCACGTGCATACGGGTCATATACTTGCAAAGACATTCCACAAATATCTAATCTTTTGGCGGTATGCAAACCAATATCTCCAAAACCAACTAATGCTACTTTTTTGCCTTTCAAAGACATGCCACTTGGTTTTAGCCATTCCCCTTCTCTAATTTTTCTATCTATCCAAAAGGTCTGCCTTGCCAATCCAATAACATAATTTAATGCTATATCTGCCACTTCACTACCAAACATCATTGGAGTATTGGCAATCGGCAAATTTAGTTTTTTGGCAGCCAAAAAATCTACATTATCTACGCCAACTCCCCATTTTACGGCAGCCCGCAGCTTCCCTTTTACGCCTGCTTGTAGCACTTTTTCGGTGCAAGGGTCATCACCAATTATCCAACCGTCAAAGTCGGGTACAAGGGTCAATAACTCTGCCTCACTAAGGGTTTGTACCACTGTAGGCGTATAAATTTCTATGTTTTTGTCCTTAAAAATATGTTCAAAATCAGCTATTCGACGCAACATTGGTGGACAAGTGATGAGTATTTTCACGGTTTTATTTTGGTTTTATGTAGAATATATTGTAATTTACTAATTTTCGTTGTTTACTAATTTTTTTTTTGCATATTTGCAAGGTAGAGAAAAATTTAAGCAAAATCTACAATTATTTTATAAATTTTATCTAATAAAAAGACAAAAATTAATTGCATAAATGAATTAATTAATATGTTTTAATATATTTGCAATTATTAATCTAATAAATTTGATATTTTTTATATTTTCTATTCTCAACTTACTTTGTAAGGTTTTATTTTACATACAAAAATTGAATAAAATACTCTTTTTTATTTATATTTATGAAAAACGCACTAAAAATAATGCTTGTAGATGATGATATTACGAATAACATCATTACAAAAAAATTATTACTAAAGTATGATTCAAGTTTTATTGTCCAAGAATATAAAAGTGCTGTGGAGGCTTTAGACGCACTCAAAAGTGGTGCTTTTAAGCCAAGCCTCATATTTTTGGATATTAATATGCCAGATATGAATGGTTGGACATTTTTAGATAAATTTACTGCATTAAGAATCAGTTTAAATATCTATATGCTCACGTCCTCTGTAGATGTTCTCGATATTGAGAGAGCCAAGACTTCGTCTTATTTGCAAGGCTTTATTTCTAAACCTTTGACACAAATGAAAATTCAACAAGTATTGGACGAAAGTTTTTAGTTTTCTGTAAGAAAACTCTGTGATTTTGGTAGTAATTTAGCAATAAATAATTGCATTGCTTAAAGATACAGAGTTTTTAGATAGAAATTAGGCAATAGTCCCAAAATTTGCTTCTATGGATATTACAATGAATACCCCTGCTTTATTATTTCCTACTGTTTCGTTAATTTTATTAGCATATACAAATCGTTTTTTAGCTATTGCAAGTTTGGTGCGTAATCTTCGTAGGCAATATGACGAATCACATAACCAAAATATTGTTTTACAAATCAAAAATCTAAAAAAACGTCTCGAACTTATACGTTATATGCAGGCTTTGGGGGTAATGAGTCTTTTGGCTGGAATTATTTGTATGTTTCTACTGTTTTTGAATTGGACAATTCTTGCAAATTATACCTTTGTGCTTAGTCTAATTTTGTTGATTTCTTCCTTAAGTTTTTCTATTCGTGAGATAATGCTTTCTATCAATGCACTCAATTTGGTGTTGAAAGATATGGAATAATATGCAAAATCTTACTAATTTTATTTCCCTTAAGTATTTCTATGCGTAAACGTCTGCTAACAAACATATTGCTATCTATTGTTACATTATTATCCTACGCAGCAGTATTATTTCCGCCTGCTTGGTGGTGGTTGTTTGGTTTTGTGGCTTTGCTTATCCCTGTTTGCTTAGTTTTGCAAGTTTTATTTCTAATTTATTGGCTATATTTTCGCAAATTTCGTTATATTTTCTTGCCTATCATTATGTTATTGTTTGGGTATCCATTTATTTTGGCTACTATTGCAATACATTTTCCAAAAGAAATTCCCAAAAACTACAAAAAAGTATCTATTTTGACCTATAACACACAGGTTTTTAATGCCTATACCAAAAAAAATAAAAACTACGAAAATTCCAAACATTTGATTAATTGGGTAAAATATGATGAGGCAGATATAAAATGTTTACAAGAATTTTATTATGTGCCTAAGCACGAAGTTTTTAATACTTTAACTGCTATAGAAAAAAATGACAAATACCATAGTTATTTCAAATGTGCTTTGACCGACAAACGAGGTGGAAAATTTGGCTTGGCTATTTTTAGTAGGTTTCCTATTTTGGAAAAAGGGGAAATTGATTTGAAAGACAAATCACATAATGATGCCATTTTTGCAGATGTATTAATAGAAAAAGATACTATACGGATTTATAATATTCATTTGCAGTCGATGAAAATTAACCAAAAACGTATGACAGATACCGACAAATGGAAAGAAAATATCATAGACGTATCTCAACGCCTACGAAAAGGATTTGCTGCGAGGTCAAAACAAATAGATATTATTGCAAATCATATTAGCAAATCTCCATATCCTATTATTTTGTGCGGAGATTTGAATGATGTGCCTTATAGTTATACCTATTTTCACCTAAAAAAATATTTGGATAATGCTTTTGAAAAGGCAGGAAATGGTTTTGAAATTAGTTTGAATAGCCCTATTTTCTATGTGCGAATTGATAACCAGTTTTTTAGTCCCTCTATTGAGATTTTTAATTACCAAACTTACCAAAATATAGAATATTCTGACCACTTTCCTATCAAAGTTTTGTATGGATTGGAAAGAAAATAAGATGCAAAAAATATAGGTTGTATGCACTGTTTTTATAAACACATAGAAACATAGACACATAGAAAAAATATAGGTTGTATGCACTGTTTTTATAAGCACATAGAAACATAGACACATAGAAAAAATATGGTTGTATGCACTGTTTTTATAAACACATAGAAACATAGACACATAGAAAAATATGGTTGTATGCACTGTTTTTATAAACACATAGAAACATAGACACATAGAAAAAATATAGGTTGTAGGATAAATTGCTAAGTTTTTTTATACCTTTGTGGGCTATTGATGTTTTTTTATATTTGACTTTGCTTATATGCCAATTTCGACAGACGCAATTCTTAAAGACCTAAAAGCCAAAAAATACCAACCTATTTATTTTTTGCACGGCGAAGAACCTTATTATATAGATAGAATTTGTGATTTTTTAGAAAACAAATTATTACCAGAAGCCGACAAAGCCTTCAACCAGACTGTAGTTTATGGCAAAGATATGACCGTAAATGCTATTTTGGGTGCTGCAAAACGGTTTCCGATGATGGCAGACCGCCAATTGGTGATGGTAAAAGAAGCACAAGAAATTACAGACTTGGGACAAGAAAAGAGTCGAGCTTTTTTGTTGCAATATGTGCAAAAACCATTGCCAACTACGATTTTGGTATTTGCCCATAAAAACAAAAAATTAGACTCACGTACCAATGTTGGCAAAGAATTAGATAAAAAAGATTACCTCATCGAATCCAAAAAAATGTATGATAACCAAATACCAAAATGGATTTCGGAATTGGTAAAAGAAAAAGGACATAGCATTGGCGACAAAGCAGCTATAGTTTTGTCGGAATATATTGGCAATGATTTGAATCGGATTAATAACGAAATAGACAAATTGCTAATCAATTTCCAAACAAAAATAGAAATAAATGAGGATATTATTGCCAAATATGTAGGTATCAGCAAAGAGTACAATACCTTCGAATTACAAAGTGCTATTGCTATCAAAAATGTTTTGAAAGCTAATAGAATTATCAATTATTTTGAGGCAAATCCGAAAAACAACCCACTTATTCCAATTATAGCACTTTTATTTGGCTATTTTACTAAGTTAATGCTAATTCACCAATCTAAAGATAAATCTAAAAATGCTATAGCTTCGGTCTTGCGACTCAATCCTTTTTTTGTTGATGAATATTTGACCGCAAGTAAAAATTATCCTGTAGATAAAGTCGTAAAAATTATTTCTTATTTACGTACCGCAGATTTACAATCCAAAGGCGTAGGAAGTACTGCCGAAGATGGACAAATATTGCGAGAATTAGTCTTTAAAATTTTACACGATTAATTGTAGATAACAAGTATATATCTTATTTTCACACATATTTTTTAATTTATCCATTATATCTTATGAAAAAATTAGCAATTATTTTGGCTTGCATTCTTACGATTGGAGTTTTGGGATTTTATGGTTTCCGATTTTATACCAAACTTGCAAGCCCTGAAGCAAAGGTTGCCTACGAAAAAAATGGTTTAGGTATCCAAATAACTTATTGCCAACCTTCCAAAAAAGGACGAGTTATTTTTGGAAAAGTAGTGCCGTATGGCAAAATTTGGCGAACAGGTGCCAACGAGGCTACACAAATTACCTTTGCCCAAAATGTAAAAATAGCAGGCAAACCTTTAGCAGCAGGTACGTATAGTTTTTATACGATTCCAGAAGCTAACCAATGGACTATTATTTTTAACAAAAAGTTGGGAGATTGGGGCAGTTTTAATTACAAACAAGAAAATGATGTTATGCGGGTGGACGTACCAAGCACGAATAGACCAACAATACAAGAAGTATTTACTATTTCCTGTGTAGATGCAACAAATGGGGCAACTATTTTACTCGACTGGGACAATACACAAGTAGCAATTCCTGTTGAATTATAAAATAATAAGCAATTTTCTAAATTGCATAGTAAACATATATTTGCCTTTAGGCTTTTTTCTTGTAGAATAGCTGTAATTTTTGTTTTCATTTAGTTATTTTATTCGCCTGTATGCAAATATATTTTGTTATATAACTTGTATTAAATTAGAAAAAATTTCAATTCATTTCTAAAAATCTATGCTACATTGGTAGCTTTTCTAAAAAAATTATGTTAAAACTTGGTATTGTTGGCGGTGGGCAACTTGGAAAAATGTTGTTACAAGCCGCAGCAGATTGGAATATTACTTGCAAAATTTTAGACGCAGATTTACAAGCACCTTGTAGCACCTTGACCAATAATTTTTGTGTAGGTTCTTTACAAGATTTTGATACAGTGTATCAATTTGGCAAAGATTGCGATATATTGACGATTGAAATAGAAAATATTAACACAGATGCTTTGGAAAAATTGGAGAAAGAAGGCAAAAAAGTCTTTCCACAACCTGCCGTCATTAGATTGATTCAAGATAAAAGATTGCAAAAACAATTTTATCAAGACAATCATATTCCAACTGCTCCATTTGTTTTGACAAATAATAAAGCTGATTTGCACAATTTGATAGATTTTTTGCCTGCCGTACACAAATTAGGCAAAGATGGGTATGATGGCAAAGGAGTGCAAAAGATTTTTTCGGCTCAAGATATCGAAAAAGGTTTTGATGCACCAAGTTTGTTAGAAAAAATGGTTGTGTTTGACAAAGAAATTGCAATTATTGTAGCAAGAAATAGCAAAGGAGAAATAAATAGTTTTCCTGCTTGTGAAATGGTATTTCACCCCGAAAAAAATTTAGTAGAATATTTGTTTGCACCTGCAAATCTATCCGAATGTATATTGGCAGAGGCAGACGAAATAGCCAAAACTGTAGCACAAAAATTAGGTATTGTTGGTATTTTGGCAGTAGAAATGTTTGTTACAAAAACAGGAAAAGTATTAGTAAATGAGGTAGCACCACGCCCACATAATAGTGGACATCACACGATTGAAGCAAATAGTACCTCACAATATCAGCAACATTTGCGGGCTATTCTCAATTTGCCACTTGGCGACACAAGCCAAAAATCTTATGCTGCTATGCTAAATGTATTAGGCGAAGAAGGCTATCAAGGACTTGCAAAATATGAAGGAATAGAAGAAATTTTGGCACTCTCGGAAGTATATCTGCATCTGTACGGAAAAAATATAACCAAACCTTTTAGAAAAATGGGACATATTACCGTATTAGGCAAAAATACAACGGAAATTAGCAATAAAATAGAAAAAATAAAAACAACCTTCAAAGTTATTAGCGAATAATATCTTTGAAAAAACCTTTTAAAAAAGAACTTTTTGAAGAAAATTCTTTTTTAAAAGGTTTTTTGGTTTCCTTACGTTATTTAGAATGGGCTACTCCATTTGGTATCTGTATAAACATTTTTCCCTGTCAATGTTTTCAAAAATGTCATTACTGCATTTACTTCCATTGCGGTTAAATTGAGTTGTTGCCCAACTCCATTTGGCATTAGTTTTGGGTCAAGTCTTGTGTTGCCTGGTGCTATGTTGATAGTTCCGTAATGCCCAATCACAGCTTGTAAAGTAGCAATGCCTCCTGTGTGCATCATGGCAGAGTGTGGATTGCCTGCGGTATTTGTCAAATCTCGTAAAGTAGGAGTTCGTGTATTGTTAATATCAATACCTGTTCCATTCAATACGCCTATGATACCATTATTTCCACTATTTGGCGTAATATCAAATTCTGGAGCAGTATGACAACCTCCACAACCTAAACCACCACCAATCCTACTTCCTCTACCATCAAACATAGGTGGAGCTAAAAACAAGCCTTTTCCGATATTTTCTTGTGCCGTAAAGTTTGGAAAATCTTGTCCATCATTTGCCACCAATGCTCTACCTACGTCATATTTCGAATCAAAAGATTGAATACTACGTACAAATTGTGCCAAACATTCTTGTAATTTGGTTTCAGTTATTGTTGTATTTCCATACACAAATTGGAATAATTCTTTGTAATACGCAATAGATTCCAATTTAGTAATTAAAGTAGCAATATTTGGTCTGCCATTTTGCCCACTAAAGCCCATTTCGGCGTGGTCTTGTATTGGTTTTGTGGTTTGTTCTTCTAAAGAATTAGCTCTTTCGTCCCAAAAAAATTTGGCTTCTGCTGAAAATCTTGCGTTGATTAACCGCATAGAATGTCTGCCTGTTAAGCCGCCACTTACGCCTTTGCTTGGCGAATCTGTATCTCCAAAGGCAGTTTCTTGTTTATGGCAACTTGCACAAGATACTGAATTATCAATACTTAATTTTTTATCATAAAACAATACTCTACCCAAAGTAGCTTTTGCATTGGTAATTACATTGGCTCTTGTATTATCTTTTGTAATATAATTTGGCTTGGTTTGATTTGCATAATTTGCCAAATTATTCAAGTCTATTTTGGAGCCAAAAGTAGCTTTGATAGCCTCGTAGGTTGGGGTTATTGTGCTTGTTGTGTTTGTGTCGTTGCTGGTACATTGGAATAGGACTACTGCAATGAAAACGGCACTTGCTATTTTGATGCTTTTCATAATTTTTATAGGTTTGATAGTTTAGGTGAATATTGTTTTACTTGTTCGAAGTACGCATCACAATTTCATTCTCTTAGGCAACCCCGCCTGAAGGCGAATATACGGTTGCTACGCAACTTAGCTTATTAAAATAAAACCAAATAATTTTTGGTGTAGCTTATTCTTTTTATTTTAAAACGGTATATATAATAAAAGGTTATATCTTTTGGATATAACCTTTATTGCTTAACGTATTTTATATTTTATTTGGTGCAAAGCATTACTTGCGTAGCTTTTTGTTTTCCGTTGCTAATTTCTGCAATATACATACCACTTACTAAGTTTGCTGCTTCCAAAGAAATAGTATGTTTGCCAATTTCATATCCTGCTAAATCATAGCTTTTTACATTTCTACCCAAAGCATCATAAATTGTCAAATAATACGTATCTGCTTGTGTGATTTCGAAGGCAATATTAGTAGTTGCGTTGAATGGATTTGGATAATTTGGCAACATTGCAAAGCCTACTTTTTCATTTGCTTTGCTCTCAAAGTTTGATTGATTAATTTGGTTTTCCAAAGTTGCTTTAGAAGTTTTATCGGTTACTGCAATACTTGTAATTAAGTTTTTGCGGAAATTTCCATTTTCTGCGTTAATTGCAATATTATAGATACCTGCGGGCAAATTTTCGTTTACAGTCATTGCATATTTTCCATTTTTTGCATCTGTAAATTTCAATACTACATTTTTGCTACGGTTTACGCTATTTCCCATCAAGTCTGTAGTCAAAGTCATTACGCCTGTTACGGTTGCATTGTGAATATTGCTTACTTGATTGCCTAAAATTTCTACTTGCAAGTTTATTGCTTCGCCTGTGTTATATACCCATTTGCTGTTACTCAAATCAGAACTTAAAGACATTTCTACGCCATTTTCAGCACTTACAATAGCCATAAATGCACTTTCAGAGTTAATGGTATAATTTCCTGCCATTGGTGTTTGAATAGCCAAAGTAGTTGTATTATTTCCAAACAATTCGCCACGTCCTGCTGCTGCATTTTTTTCTATTTGGTAATTTGCTTTTGTACCATTTGGCGAAATAATGCTAAATTTATCGTTGTTATTCAAATGGTGAATATCTACACGAATAGCTGTTGCACCACTTTCTACGCTAAAATTTTGGCTACCTGTTTTGCTGCTAATGATTTGTGAACCAGATTGGCTTGTTGCATTATAATTTACTGCCAATTCGTCTGTTGCTTGTACGGTTGCAGAAGCTACAGAAGATATTTGGGGCATAATATATTGCCACATATAATTTCCTTTGTTAATATCTAAGTGGTGTACATTGGTTGCCGAATTGCCATAACCACTTAATAAAGTAGTAGAATTTGGTCTTTTAGAACTTGGATAATTTACTACCCCATCATTGCCACCTACAGAACTGCTACCACCATTTACTGCCAAATACAAACCTGGTAACCAAAGTATGCCACCATAACCCCAACCACCAATGGTGCGTACATTTACGAATGGACGGTTTGCGTGATTGTCTGTAATGCTACGGAAATAACTCATATAACCTGTTTGTAAGCAGTCTGTTGCTTCGTTGCGTTGTCCAAATACGTAAGATAACCAATATATCCAGCTACTTTGTGCCAAATCTGCCAATGGTGTGCCAAAATGTGGAGTTCCTAAGGTAATTACTCTGTCTATTTTGTTATATGCTCCGTAATGAATTGCTGCTGCATCTGTATCTACGCCACCTTTGCTATGACAAACTACTGTTACTTTGTTTACGCCATATTTTGTAGTAATCGTATTTAACATTGTGCGGAACATTTGTCCATTTGCCCACATATTTTTGTCTGGGTTTACGGATACAAAAGCTGTGCGGTAACCTGCGTTGTATGCTTTGGTGTACATATCATTGTTTTCATACCAAGTTGTTGCACTCGAAGAATAACCATGGATAAAAACTAAAACTTGTGGTTTTGCATTTGCAGGTACACTGCCATACATAATCGTATTAACAGGTGCGGTGCTATTGCCAAAGATATCTCCTTCGCTACGACCTGCAACGGTTGTCTGTGCTGGTGCTGCTAATTGTGTTTCTGTTTGTGCAAAAGTGCTGAAAGATAGCACTACCATTGCAATACAAATTTGGGCTAAAACGTAGATTTTTTTCATTGTGTTTGTGTTATTTATAGGTTAAATGACTAATGTGTTGTGTTATTGTTTTAAGGTGCTACAAAGGTAAAAGTTACATTTTTGTTATCCTAATTTTTTTGCAAAAATATTATGCTTGCATTGTACTTTTTTTAGAATTTATTTTTTTTAGGCTATTATACAGTATGCTATTCTATGTATCTATGCTATGATTATACAAAATATAGGGACAAAAAGGTAAAAATTTGCTTGTATAATTTATAGATAATTTTACTAATACAAAAAGCTAAAATAATTGATTTTACATACATATATTACATAAACAATAAACTACTTTTATTAGCTTTTTGCATAAAAAATAGTTATATAGTATTGTGTCGTTTTTTTATTTTTTTTGACAAAACAAAAAGATATTTCTACGGATTTCTATACATGTTTCTATACTATAGATTTCATTTTTGTAACTGTCAAAAATTAGTTAGTTTTTTGCTTGTTTGTTTGTTCTTTTTTCTTCCTTATTCTTATAGATTATTAAAGTCTATCGATTACCCATAAGTTGAACTACCAACCCCACCCCCTGCCCCTCCCCTTTTGGGAGGGGAGAAAAACTCTCTTGGAGAGTTAAATTTACTTGCAAAGCAAGTAAAAACTCCCCTCCC
>JBIKRY010000135.1:0-11924 GCA_044348925.1 Bernardetiaceae bacterium | reverse complement strand
TCAGTATGCAAGGCATTAAAAATTTTTACCACAAAAGCAAGTGGCGTTTTGGTATTGCTTGCCAAACTGCGGACTAACTCCAAATAATTTACTTTGCTTTTATAAGAAACCGTATTTATTAGTTGTTCTGTAATTGCCCCATCTTTACCAATTTTGTTCACGTGCAATTCTGCACGAATAGTTTGCAATAAAATTTGGTTTATGTTTAGGGTTTCTATTTCGGCTTTTATGTTTTGAATAAGTTGGTTTTCTTGTTCTTGGCTTAGATTTTCCAATACATAAAACGCATTTTTGTTAATCGTATTCCAAAGATTTTGAAATTCTTGCAAGTGCGTAGCTTTGATAAAGATTTTCTTTTTATCTTTTTTATCTTTACGTCCTGTGACGTAAGTAGGTATATCAGTCGCAAAAATATTTTCTAATGCTTTTACTTGCTCTTGGGGCAAATTTTGTTCTTTTAAAATTTTGGCAAAGTCTTTCGTTTTTTCAAAAACGTCATTTCCGTTCACAATTTCCTTAAATACAATCATGTCTTTAGCTTCCAGCATTTTCCATAATTTGCGAATGGTATTATCATCAAGTTTACTTTTTTCTTTCAATATTATTTGTACTTGTGCCTGTGTAAAAACTGTAGCCACTAAAAACGAATTACTCAAAATTTCGTTTTGAATAGCCTCCACAAACCCCTGTTCTTTGTCCGATACTACTACATCAAGATTATTGATTTTCCAAAATGCTTCTTGGTCGTCTTGCAATGCTTTTAGCGTATTTCTTTGCAAATTTTGGTTTACACATATCCGCAAACCACGCCCAATTTGCTGGAGTTTAGATATTTCGCTGCCTTGATTAGAGAGTTTACAAATCGTAAAAACATTAGGATTGTCCCAACCTTCTTGCAAAGCCCAAATAGAAAAAATAAAACGGGTTGGACTGTCAAACGACAATAATTTCTTCTTGTCTTTCAAAATTTCCTCTACTCCTGCCTTTATTTTTTCGTCTGCGTTGCCTTTATCTCCCGAAAAATAGCCTTTATGTACGTTTACATTTCCGTTTTCGTCAAAATCATTTTGCAAATATTTTTTGTAGTTGCTATTTTCGGCTAACTGATTACAGATAACCGCATACTGTTTTTTGTATTCTTCTTCAAAAATAGTTTTGATTTTTGGATTTTCTCCTCTAAACAAACTTGTATCACTTTCTATAAAAAACAGCGTAAGTGCCTTAATTCCTTGCTCAAATAATTCTTTTTCTTTCTCAAAATGTATTGCAATAGTTTGGCTAATCATTGTCCGCAGAGCTTGGTCTGACAAAGCATAATCTACTTTTTCGATACTCCCATCTAACAAAACAATGCTATCTTTATTAATTTTTTTAATAATTTTTCCGTTAAATTTTGCTCCTATTCCTGCCTCTCGTTTTATTACTATGCCATTGCTTAGCGTGTTAATCATAGCTTTTTTGTTGTCTATAGCAATCAATGTATCGGCATTTTGCACTACATCTTGGGTATAAACCACAATTTTCTTTACCAAATTTTGGCGAAAAGAAGAAATACTATCTAAAGTATAAGCAACATTTGACAAAACTAAACTATCTTTCTTTTTTGGAAAAGTAGCCCCAAAACGCAAATAATAATTTTCAAAACCTGCAAAATAGGTTTTAAAAGCATCTCCCTCAAATCTGTGTGGCTCGTCCATTATCACAATAGGATTTAGCCTTTTCAAACAATCTAAATAAGATTTTGGCGGTTGAGAATTAGTTAGATATAGTTCTGGATTATGAATTTCTGTTTGCAAAGGTCGGTTTAGAATATTATCTTTGCTGTTAAAAGAACTTGGTGTCATGACCAAAACCGACAAATGCGAAGTGCCAATAAATTGTTTGATTGCCGAAATATTGCCACTTTCATAGACAAAAGTTTCTATTTCTTTTTCTCTTTCGTTGGCATAAAATGTTTTAAAATACTGTTTGGTATCTTCTAAATTAGTCTTTGTTCCTTCTCTAATTGGCACACTTGGAATGAGTACAATAAATTTTTTGTAACCAAAATTTCGGTTCAATTCAAAAATAGTTTTGATAAATGTAAAAGTTTTTCCTGTGCCTGTTTCCATCATAATGTCTATATTTTTGGTATTTTGGACAGGAAAATTATAGCTATGTGTAGTCTGGTGTGTGGTGAGTACGTCTGTAAATTTTTCGTTTTGGCGTAAATTTTCAAAAATGCTTATAATATTGTTGATACAATCTTCTTGGTAAGATTGCATTTCATATTGAAACTGCTTGGTTTGGGCTTTTGTGGTCATAGTATTTCATTTTTATAGTTTGCAAAGATATAATTTTTTATTAAAATTGTACTGTAGGTTTGAGCCTGTAAGGTTTTTTTACATTAAAAAAAGAACTTGCAGCCTAAATGCTACGGTACAATTACATCATTCCTATTTATTTACGTATGACAGGATAATAAAATCGTTTTTTTAATACTTGGCTCACTTCGCCTTTTTGTTGATAGCCTTGATAAGTTCCCCAAAATTGCATAAATCGAAACATAAAAATTTGTGTAAATTCTTTGCCTAATACTTTTTGTTTGCTTGCAAAATACAAATCACTCAAGACATTGCTTGGAAAAAGAAACAGAAAATCCCAAAAACTAAAATTAGCTTCGGGAAATATTTTTTTGTAGGCAATGGCTTCTCTACGATACCGATTCAAAATTCTTTGCGGAGTTTCCTCGTGAATATGCACAATGACTGCCTCCGAATTATAGGCTATTTTGTGTTTCAAAACTAAAGCCCGTTTTGCCCAATCCAAATCTTCTAATCCTGTAAGGGTTTCGTCATATTGAAACGTCTGCCAAGTAGCTTTTCTAATGGCTGCGTTGGCATTGTTGCAAAAAGGGTGGTCTTGAATCACATTTATATCGGCTGGAAACCATTTTTTGAATACTTGATGCTCCGAAAATTTTGTTATTTCGTTGCCTATTTGCCTGCCGTAAGTCAAGACTACTTGTGGGTTTTGAAACGGTGCAAGTAGGTTTTCCAACCAAAAAGCATTGGTAGGATAGACATGCGCACTTGCAATGACGATAAATTCGCCTTGTGCTGCGTGGATTCCCAAATTTAAGGCACGTCCAAAAGTAAAATCTTCGGACTTGATAGCAATGATTTTTACAGGATACCGACTTGCTATTTGTAAAGTATTGTCTGTAGAACCCGAATCTACTAAAATTATTTCGACATCTTTTTCGGTTTGTTGTAAAATTCCTTCCAATAACAACCCAATATATTTTTGCTCGTTAAAACAACGAATGACTATAGAACATTTTGGCATATTTGTAAAATAAATTATAATGTAGTAGTTAATGTAAGTTGCATAGAATGTACCGCACCCTTTAGGGTGTAAGGTCATTGTAAAATAACGATAAAATCGTTAAATTATTCTCATTTTAAAGGTTTTTAATAAATTTGCAAAGCAAATTTATTAAAAACCTTGCACCCTAAATGGTGCGGTACATTCTAAGCAACTTATATTAGTTAGGCAACTGTACGTTTTACCTACAATTCCTAAAAAAATAAAATTGCACCGAATCTTTTTTGTTAAGTAATTCAAAAAAACTATCTATATACTGTTGCGTTTTTTGTCTTCTTTGGGTTTGGTAATAAGGTAAATTTTTCCACAAACTATCTATACTTTTTTGTTTTTCTTTGAAAATATCCAATACCAAATAAACTTCTGCATCACTTTGACAATACCCTCTATAAAGTCTTTGCCTAACATTTTGCAATTTTAATGCTGGCAATGGTTCTGCATACGGTGCATCGACAATGCCCGACAAATCAAAATCATAAGGAATTGCAATAGGTTTTTGCTTAGTAAAATTCATAATTTCTATGTTATGTTTATTACTAACCGACCAATCTGTGTTACCAATTAAAAATTGGAAAACTGCGGTTTGTGTCATCAAAAAACTATTACAATCTATATATCTAATGGTATCTTTTGGGTTTGTTGTTTCTGTTTTTGGCTTTATTGCCTGCAATCTTTTTTCTAAATCTCTGAAATTTTCGACAAAAAAAGCAAGTTTTTCTACATACAAGTTTGGTTTTTGGGAATCTTGATAACGAATTTTAGCTAACCTAACTCGCAGGCTTTTGTTGGTAAATAGTGCATACATTTTGTAAATGGCATATTCTTCCAATAGCATTTGCTCAAAATCAGGATTATTTTGCTGGCAATGTGTTACAAGTACCAACTTGTGCAAACCTTCAAAAATCGTATTTTGGGCATCTGTAGAATCTACTTGGATAAATAACGGAGGGAAATCACAATTATCAGGGTCTCGTCTAAAATTGCCTCGTGTTTTTACTTTTGCTTGTAGAGATTTATTATTCCATACTAAAATTGCTTGGTGATAACGATTGTTTGTATCTATATCTTTTTGCAAAATATTTATTTCTGTTTGTAGGGTAAGTTGTAATAAAGTGTCTGTGTCAAATAATGTTTTTTGGCTTTTTGCTTGTGTGTTTGTATCCTCTGAAGGTTTGCAAGTTTGTAAAACCATCATAAAAACGAAAAAACATGCAAATATTTTGGGCATATTATAAGGTATTTTGGTGCTATTTTGTAGTTTTGTTGTGGTATGTTCTTGCTACAGCACAAATGTATCTAATTAAACTTCATTTTAACCGTATTTTTGATGAAAAAAATATTTTATTCCACGCTTACACTGCTTTTAGTAATATTTGCTACTGCTTGTAAATCCTCTAAAGAAGCTACACAAAACACTGTAGATGAAAAAATGACTACGTTTTTTAAGGCTTTAGAAAAACAAGATTTTGAAACTGCACAAAAATTAGCAACGCCTGCCACCCAAAAACTACTCACTGTAGTAATGGAAGATGCCAAAAAATATAAAGAATTTAATGACAAACCTCAAACCATTAAAATAGAAATTGTAGATAGAAAAATCGAAGAAAAAGTAGCCGATTATAAAGTTCGTATCATTATTGGCGAAAAAATCAAAGAGGAAACTATTCACTGCAATTTTATCCAAGAGGTTTGGTATATAGATATGCAATCCGAACAACTCGGTTTTTGTCGCTATATTGTGTTTTTTGATATGTACGACAGTATTTTAGTGCTTTATAAGAAAAAAACAACTATTGTAGTGCAAGACGAAGTAATTTATGTGAACAAAACGCATAAAGCAAAAAGTCAAAAAAAATCGGGTAAAGGACACAAACACAAACACTAAGCAATAGAAATTATTAAGGAATGTAGCATAGACTTTAATAAAGCCTAATAAATAGGAAATATTTTTATTGTAAAAAATATTTCCTATTTCCTATTTCCTAACTTATATTTCCTATTTCATACTTCATATTTTTTCATACTTCATATTTTGTCCGTCCCAAAATACTTCTTCCTAAAGTTACTTCGTCTGTATATTCCAATTCACTACCTACAGGCACTCCTCTTGCTAAAGTGCTTATTTTGACCCCAAATGCTTGCAGTTTTTTGCTAAGATAAAAGGACGTTGTATCTCCTTCCATTGTAGCTCGCAATGCTAAAATTATTTCTTTTACTTCGCCTGTTTCTATTCTTTTTAGCAAACTTTCTATTTGTAAATCGGCAGGACTAATGCCTTCCAAAGGTGAAATAATGCCTCCCAAGACGTGATATAAGCCACGATATTGCGAAGTATTTTCGACTGCCAAAATATCAGGTGCATCTTCAACCACACAAATAAGACTACTATCCCTATGTTTGTCGGCACAAATTCGACAGACCATAGCATCAGAAATATTGTGGCAAATACTACAATAACAAGTATCTGTTCGCAATTTGACAATGGCACTTGCCAACGAAACCGTAAATTCTTCGTCTTGTTTTAATAAAAATAAAGCAAGTCTTAAGGCGGTTTTTTTGCCAATACCTGGTAATTTTGCAATTTCTTGGACTGCCTCCTCTACCAATTTTGAAGGATAATTCATACAATAAGTAATTAGACAAAATAAAAAGGATATTTGCCTTCAGGCAAATGTGTTGATTATCAGTAACTTATGTAAATTAAAACGTAACTTTTCATTTGTTCACTTACTTACAAATAAAAATAAGGTACTAAAAAAGATAACTTTGTAAATTTAGGGAATACCAACAAAATATTTGCTTTTTATGCTAACATTTTTATTTTGTGGGTGCTATTTCCATTCCCAGCAATACTACATCATCTAATTGTTTATTGTTAGCACCTATCCAATTTACAAAAAACTGTTCATAGCTTTCTTTTTGTTGTGCTACATCTTGCCAATGTGTATCTAAAATCAACTGTTTAAATCCTTTACTCATCAATTTTCTACCATTTTCTCCCCCAATTTGGTCTATAAAACCATCAGAAAAAAGATAGATTTTCAGTAGTTGGTCTATTGCTAAGGTATGTAAATGATAAGGTGTATCATATTGTTTTGCCATTCGTCCTCCGATTGGTTTTTTATCTCCCTTGAGTTCGGTTAATAGATAGCCATTGTTTTCGGTAATTTTGTGTGTTAATTCAGGGTTATTGGTGCTAAAGTTGATGTTGTTTTTACTTACCAAATATAATGGATTATTTGCCCCTGCAAAGTGTAATAAATTATTTTGTTTATCTATTACACAAACTACTGCGTCCATTCCATCACGATTTTCATTTTGTGCGTGGCGTTGATTGAGCATTTCTACCACCCCAATATGTAAAACATCTAAAATTACACTTGGCGTATGTATTTCTTTGTCGTGAATAATTTGATTGAGCAAAGAACTTCCCAACATAGACATAAAAGCTCCAGGCACGCCATGCCCTGTGCAATCTGCTACTACAATAATTTGCAAATTTTCTTTGCTTGCAAACCAATAAAAATCTCCGCTAATAATATCTCTTGGGCGAAATAATACAAAACTTTGCGGGAAAATAGTTTGTATATCTGTTATACGTGGCAATAAAGCATCTTGTATTCTTTTGGCATAATTCATACTATCTGCAATATTTTTATTTTTGATAGTCATTAAATTATATTGTATTTTGAGTTGCTCTTGTGTTGCGTGTAGTTCCTCAAAATTTTGACGAATTTCTTCGCTTGCAGCTTGCAATTCTATATTTTTATGTGCTATTTCTTGCTCTTTTTGTTTACGGTCTGTAATATCGGTTTCTAAGGCAAAAAACTGTTTTATCATTCCATTTTCATCTAAAATAGGCGTAATATTTAATTCTAACCAATACGTGGTGCCATTTTTATGATAATTTAGAATTTCTTGTGTAAAACTTTTTTTGCTTGCCAATCCTTTGCGTATTGCTTGGATATGTTCTACTGCTGTATCTCTGCCCTGCAAAAAATGCCCTGGTTTTTTGCCTGCTACTTCCGCAAGTGTATAGCCCGAAATTTTGCTAAAACTTTCATTTGTCCAACTAATTCTGCCTTCTGCGTCAGTGATGATAACTGCATTAGAGGTTTTATCTGCTACCAAAGACAACATTTTAATCTCTTCTACTCTTTTTTTATTTTCGGTAACATCTACAGCTAATTTAATAATTTTTACCAAATTATTTTGCTTATCAAAAATTGGAGCATAAGACGCATATATCCAAATCCGTTTGCCACTTTTAGTTATTCTTTCATATTCTTTGGTTTGTATATTGCCTTGCAATAAATTTTGCCAAAATATTTCGTAAGTATTATTTTCAACTTGTTGGATAGGAACAAGTTTTGTGTGAGGCAAATTTTTGATTTCTTCGGTGCTATATTCTACCAAATCGCAAAATATTGGATTTGCTTGTAATATTTTACGTTCTATACTTAATTCTACATAGCCTATGGTTGCATTAATAGCTTTTAGTTGCCCATCTATTTTGGCAAATGCTTTCTGTAAAGACTCTTGTGTGGCACTCAGTTCTTCCAAATTCTGTTTTAATTCTTCTTCTGAAGCAATCAACTCTTGATTAGATTCTTCTAAACGCAATTCTTTTTCTTTCAATTCGGTTAAATCGTGCCAAACTACCAATAGAATATTTTTATTAGATAATTTGATAGGAGTTAAGGTAACTTCGACAGGAAAATTAGTACCATCTGCTTTTTGGTGTATCCATTCAAAACGATTCATTCCTTTTTGTTGGGCAATGCTATCCATTTCTATTGACTTTTCTGAGGATAAACGTCCATCTGGCTGCTTTTCGGGAGAGAGTTTAGCAGGGTGTAAATTTAAAATAGCATTTTTTGATTTATATCCTAATAATTTTATGGTTGCGTCATTACAATCTATGATTCCTGTTTCATCAAATAAAAGATGTGCATTAGAGGAATGTGCAAATAATGCCTTGAATATTTCGTTAGATTTATTTTCTTCTTCTTGTGTTTTTAGCAGATGCTCTTGTGTTGCTTGCAACTCTTCCAAATTTTGGCGTAACTCCTCCTCAATAGCTTGTAAAGCAGTATTTTTTTGCTGAATTTGCAACTGACTATTATATGCTTTGATGCTATTTTGTCTAAAAATATAGGCAGATAAACCACAAATTAGTCCCATTAAGCCAGCTAAACCAAAGTGAAAACCTAATTGCAAGACATTTATTTTAGCATAGCTAATAAAATACATACCTAATTCTTCTGTTTGATAATACCATTGCAAAAAAGCCAAGACACTATGATGCCCAATAGCCAAAATGGTATAAGGTGCCATAATTCGCCAATCTTGATAAATTACTAAAATAGCAATATTGGTAAAGAAGAAAAAATGTATTTCTGCCATTCCGTGCATCTGCCCAATAAATTGCAACATAAAAATAGCAAATACCACACTAATCAACATACGTGCATATAGCTTTTTTTGTATAACAAATCTTGCCAACAGATATAAAATAACGGTCAAACTGCCTGTGGTAATACTAAAAGTCCAAGTGCTATACACAGGGGCAAGCAATAAACCAAACAAAAAGAAACCAATTATAAACTTATCAACAATTTTGTCGGCTTGTAGTTGCACTATTTCCAGATAAGATTCTATATCTCCTTGTTTATTAGTAGGTAAGAT
This sequence comes from Bernardetiaceae bacterium, assembly GCA_044348925.1. Lineage (GTDB taxonomy): Bacteria > Bacteroidota > Bacteroidia > Cytophagales > Thermoflexibacteraceae > JAAFKA01. The sequence goes on along the minus strand of JBIKRY010000135.1, from coordinate 2,870 downwards.
ATTTTCTAAGACTGATTTCATTTGCTAATATTTTAAGGATAGTTAGAGTTTAGAGTTAAAGTATCATAGTAATTTTCGGGCAAGGCACAACCATAAGATTGACTTGCTTGTTCTCCAAAATTAGGAGCTTTTTTATTATTTAGTAAATTTTGTAAAGCTATTTCTGCAAAATTAGTGTTTTTATTGGTACAATACCTACTTTTATTATAATTTCCTCTAAAAAATAATTTTTTATCCTTTGTAATAATTGCTACTTGTGGGGTAGAATATACGCCACATTGGGTTGCTATTTTATCGTGATTGACCAAAATAAGTGGGATAGAAATTTTATATGCTTCAGCAAATTCTTTACCAACATTGACCGTATCTTCGGCAAACAAAATTGCATAAAAATCAACATCTTTTTTATATGTTTCGACCAAATAACGAAAATGTGCAATAGTAAATTTAGAACAAGGACAATCTGGGCTAAAAAAATGTAGAAATTTTGGTTTAGTATTCTTAAAAATAGCACTATCCAAATGAATTTCTGTATCTATTGCCACAGGTATATACGCATTTGGAATAGGGGTAGGCACAAGATATTTCCATTCTGTTCGCCAAAAATTATAAAAAATACCGCAAAAAATTAGTAAAACTAAGCTATAAATAATTTTTTGTTGCATAATAGGATAGTTAAATTGGAAAATATGCTTTGATAGAAGTAATTTAAGTTGCATAGCAACCGTATATTCGCCTTCAGGCGAATGTGTTTATTAGCAGACACTTGTATTAATGTAAATAGAACTTTACATTTAGCCATTTAATTAATTTATAAAACAAAAATAATGATTTTTTTGATAAATTATCACTTAATTTGTTTTTATATCCATGAACTTATTAATTTTTGTAGCATATTAATTAGCTCTATTTGCTTTTTATTTTTTTAAGACCAATAAATTTAATTTCAAATCCAATGAACACCACAGACTTTCGTAAATATGCCCACGAATTGGTAGAATGGATGGCAGATTATATGGAAAATGTTGAAAATCAACGAGTTACTCCTGATATTCAACCTTATGACCTCTATAAACAACTACCAACACAGGCACCACAAAAAGGCGAATCTTTTGAACAAATCTTTGCGGATTTTAAACATTTGATTGTTCCTAATATGACGCATTGGCAACATCCTGCATTTTTTGCGTATTTTCCTGCCAATAGTAGTCCGCCTTCTGTACTTGCCGAAATGCTAACGGCTACCCTCGCAGCACAATGTATGGTTTGGCAAACTTCGCCTGCCGCTGCCGAGTTGGAAGAAATGATGATGAATTGGCTGGCGGATTTGTGTGGCTTGCCAAAAACTTGGGCTGGAGTTATTCAAGATACTGCTTCTACTGCTACGCTTTGTGCTATTTTGACGGCAAGAGAAAAATATAGCAATTTTTCTATCAATGAAAATGGTTTTGAAAAGCAGCCTAATTTTACTTTTTACTGTTCTTCTGAAACACATTCCTCTGCCGATAAAGCACTAAAAATAGCAGGACTTGGCAAAAAATCTCTGCGAAAAGTGCCTGTAGATGAGGCTTTTGCGATGCAAGCTACAGCATTAGAACAAATGATTATTGCAGATACAAAGGCAGGTTTACAACCATTATGCGTCATGGCAAATATTGGAACAACAAGTTCCACAGCTATAGACCCTTTGAAAGAAATAGCCCAAATTTGCCAAAAATATGGTATTTGGTTGCATGTAGATGCTGCCTACGCAGGCACAGCAACTATTTTGCCCGAAAAACGACACTTGATTGACGGTTTGGAAATGGCAGATAGTTATGTTTTTAATCCCCACAAATGGTTATTTACTAATTTTGATTGCACAGCCTATTATGTAAAAGATAAAAGGGCATTGATTCAAACTTTTGAGATATTGCCCGAATATCTCAAAACAAGTGCCGATAGCAAAGTCAATAATTATAGAGATTGGGGGGTGCAATTAGGTCGCCGTTTTCGTGCTTTAAAACTCTGGTTTGTGATGCGTAGTTATGGGGTGGAAGAATTGCAAAACAAAATTCGTAAACACTTGGCTTTGACGCAAGAGTTTGCAAAAAGATTGGAAAATGCCAAAAAATATGAAATTTTAGCACCAATTTCTCTCAATTTGATTTGCTTTAGGTACAAACCTACCAATACTACAGACGAAGCCAGCATAGAACAAAGTAATATTACCTTGTTACAAAAACTTAACGAAACAGGAAAAGTATTTTTGACACATACCAAATTAAACAAAAAATATGTGATTCGTTTGGTAATTGGTCAGACAAATGTAGAACAAAAACATTTGGATTTGTTGTGGGAATTGCTCGAAAATTATACAGAAAAAACTGTATAAACACCAAATACTCCACGATAACGTCAAAGGTGCATAGAAAAGTAGTTTCTTTGTGTAAGTGTGATGTTATGGTGGAGTTGATAGTGGGGAGATATTGCTAATGGTGGAAAATGAAATTGACTGTATTAGAATAAAACTTAGAGGTTAAAATATTGTAAAAATATTTGATTAATATTGCATTCATAAAATTCTCACTATGAAAGAGGCACAAGCAAGAATAAAAATTAACAAACTCCTTGAACAAGCAGGTTGGCGTTTTTTTGATGAAGGCAAACAAAAAGCTAACATTATTTGCGAAGATAGAATAAGCAAAAAAATACTTAAAACGGATGATTTAGGTAATAATTTTGAGGAAGTTACAAATGGTTTTGTGGATTATGTATTACTCGATAGTAATAACGAGCCTATTGCTGTTGTTGAGGCAAAAAGAGAAAATATAGACCCATTAAGTGCCATAGACCAAGCAAAAGTGTATGCAAAAGCAAAAAGAGTGAGG
>JBIKRY010000004.1:0-37252 GCA_044348925.1 Bernardetiaceae bacterium | reverse complement strand
TTCAAAAAATTTTGTATTTGTTTTTGCGTCCCTAAATCCTGCTAAAGTTCTTTTTGTAATGCTTTTTGCCATTGGCGTTTTGCAGATAACAAAAATATTTTCGGCTATTACTTTGTCCCAAATTTTGTGTTGTTCTTCTATGCTTGGGGTTTTGTTTTGTGTCGCAAAATATTTGTTTTCTATATTTTTGTAGATTCCGTATGCCATAAATAGCGGATAAAGTCCCGATTTAGAATTTATTTCCAAAATTCTTGCGTTTTCGTCAAAAACTTGTTGGGTAACTTCGCCTCGATTAACCAATCGAGGTTTGTCTAAGATTTTTTCCATTTTGTCGTCAAAAAACACATAGCCACCTACACAATCTCCCATGTGCATATTGACCACCCGCCAAGGCGTAAGTACAGTTTCTTTGTCGGGATTTCTGAAAGTGCCAAAAATGGCGGTTATTCTTGCTATTCTTTCTTCTATGCTTAGCTTGTCTGTTGCCCTTGCTAAGGTGCGTATTTGTTTTCCTGCTGCTCTAAATACATCAGGGTCATAGTATTTTTTGAAATCTCTAAACATTTTTTTTGTTACCCCTTTGGGCATAAATTCGTCCCATGATTGTGTGTCTATCAGTTCTGCAAAATTATCAATATTGATTTCCTTTTCTTCGTCTTTCACATCTGCCCCATAAATAAGCAAAGGCATACGAATAGAAATTCCTCTCAAAATAGAAATAGCATTTTCTCTGTTTTTTCGTTTTTCTTCTCTTTCTTTCAACAGTTTTTTTTCTGCCTCTGTGAGTTCTTCTTTTGTTCGGTTTTTCTTGGCTGCTTGTTCTGCCTTTTCATATTCTTCGTTGGTAAATCCTTGTGCGTTGATTTCAATATCTCCACTTTTGGGCATTGCTTTGGTGCTGCCAATAATACCTTTTAGCTTTTCAAAATCTTTTAACTCTACTTCATTCAGTTTCATTAATTGTTCATTGTTGTATAGGTAATTGTCCTCAAAGCCATTTCTTACTACTCTCTCGACATATACTTTTTTGAGTTGTTCGAGCATAGCATTCACGTCATAAGTTTTCATTTGTGAGCCACTCATGGCAATCACAGGGCAAAAATTAAGAAATTTTTGCATAGCTGTTCGGTCATCTTCTCCCGTTGTATTTCCTTTTGTTCCACTTTTTTTGGCAGTAATTTTTGCGGTTTCTGCAATTATTTTCAAAGTTCTATCAGGTGCAAAATCAAAGACAAAACATTCTTCTTTCATTCTACCGTTGATAGTTGCAGGAGTTTGCACCCTAAAAATAGTTTGCATATAGCCTGAAGCCGAAGTATTAAAAGAACCCGAAAGCATAAAAACTGCAGTCCACGCAGGCACAGATACGCCTGTAGTCAATCTTCCGCAAGAAAGTGTAATCGTATAAGTTTCGTGAGCTTTGTCTGTAATTGCTTTTTTTACTTTTTGCAATGCCTCTTCGTTGGTTTCTTCCTCATCTCCATCACCTGCCACATTCACAATTTTAAACTGCCCAAAAGTAGGATGATTTTGCAACATCGCACTCAAAGCCTTTGCTTCTTTTACGCCTGGCACCATCCACAAAGAATGTCTAAAATTTTCTCTATATTCCTTTGTTGCGTAGGGATAATTGCTGTCTTTGTCTTCTTTACAGATTAAATTTAGAAAAGCCAACACATCTTTTTTGTGTGCAAACTCTCCGTTTTGATGGACACTGAAAAACTCACGAAAATTAAAAGCAACTTCTTCGTCTTCAAATTTGTTGAGAATTTTGCCCAAATGGTAGGTAAAAATATTTAATCTTGGCAATGATGCGTAAGGGTTTGGGTCGCCAAAATGGACTTTGTCCCAATCTGCTTTGGCTTGTTGTTCCCTCACATAATCCCACATAAAAATTTCTTCTTCTTTGTAATTATCCAATAAGTTAAACGGTGTTCCAGAAAGGTGCAAAACTTTTGTATTTTTATTTGTATTTGGTTTTGTTATCTCACGCATCACATTTTTGCCTAAGTCGGTTTGTGTGCCTTCGTGTGCCTCATCTACAATGATAAAATCCCAATTTGTGCTAAACAGTTCGTTATTCTTATCAAAATTTCCGCCTACTTGTGCCGACCCTCTGAGGTCTTGCATAGACGCAAAATAGACGTATTTTGTTTTATTGGTTGTATCTTTTTTTACTTGTTTTTCGAGATTTTCAAAATTATTACCTCTGTTTTTAGAACCATAATCAAAATTAGGTGCATCATAAAAAATTTTACCAAAATCTTCAAACCAACCTTCATCTACCACAGGTCTATGTGTAAGTATTAAAGTTCGTGTAAAATTCATTTCTTTTACCACTTGCAAGGCACACAGAGTTTTACCAAACCGCATTTTAGCAAACCACAGCATTTCATTTCCTTTTTTGAACTGCTTTTTGGTTTTTTCAATAGCTTCTTTTTGTTCAGGTCTAAGAATAATAGGACTTTGTTTTTCTGTTATTTCGCCTGTTTTCAAAGCATTACGCCCTTCTTTAACTGCCTTAATAGCATTTTTTACGGTTTCAAGGTCTGTTATAAACCATTCATTGGCTTGTTTTTCGGTATCAAACATTTTTTTTTCAATTCCCGACCTTAGCAAAACTTTATGCACTTCGGTATCAGAAAAAGATACATCAGCATCTTTGCCTTCAAATACTGCAAGTTCCGTATAAAGCAAATCATATTTTATGCCTGCGGTTTGCGTATATTGGTTAATTCTATTTTTAGCAGCTTCGTTTAGTTCTTTGCTATTGGGTGCTAAACCCCATATATTTTGATTGTCGGCAGTGGTTTCGCCAATTTTTAAACAGTCTTTGTGTGCCGTGTCATGGATACGAAACACATAAATAAGTTTTACTTGTAGTGCTGAAGTGTATTTCATAGTTTAGCTGTGTTTTAGCAGTTTAATAAATGTAATTTTCTCACCTTTATTTTTCCAATCTTTTATTAGGCAATGTGTCCCATTATGTTTTTTGATTTCGTTTTTTGTGCAACCTTCGCACTCTTCCATTACTATTTCTCCAAAGAGTGGTGGATTTTTAGATGGTTTAGGGCAACAACTATTCGGCACAACCCCTTTTAGTCCGTCCATTTGCCAAACATTCCAAGCAATAATTTTCGCAATAGCTTGTATAGACTTAAGTAAAGGTTCTTTTCCAAATTTCAGTTTATAATTTTCAATAAACGTAATCAACATAGCCTCTCTTGCCAACAATAAACTATCTCCTTGCCACTCAAATGCGTATGTATTTTTGTAGGCAATCTGTGCAACTCTTAGCCATTTTCTGCTATTCTCTACATTTTCGTTAATTACTCGCAGTTTTCTGTCTAAAATTCCAATCCGTTTTTCAATGGGGATAAATTCGCCTGTTGTCGTGTCATATCGGCTTGTGATGTAAGGAGCTTCTCCACAAGACATTTCGAGTCTGGTATCTCTGATATAATTTTTCCAAGATTTTCCTTCAGGAAAAGTTATTTTGTCTTCGTTTACTATCCATGTTCTATTTCCATTTTCTATTATTTCTGTGTTAAAAACATTTGCTTTTTGAAACCAAGCCTCATCAATTAGATTGTTTTGGGCATTACAAATCCACGAAGGCGTAAAAACTTCTGCCATTTCTTTTGCTCTTGTTTGTTGCAATGCTTTATCCTTCTTGACACGAGGCATAATAATATTTCCATTTTCTCCTGTTATAAGTTGGGGAAATATTTGAGAAGAAAATTTATAAGCCTCTCCAAGTTCTTGATAATTGTCTGTTGCCCAAAAAATATTTTTTCCAGTTGTCTTATCCATCAAGAGTATATCGAGAACTCCAGAATATTTTTCTAGTATATCATTTTCTAATATGTCAGCATCTGCTTGCATGTATTTTCCTTATTTTTATTGGATTTTAATTACTCTACTTTACTAAAAATTTCCGACATTATTTGTATTAAACCTACAATGTAACTGAAAAAAAACTCCACCAGCACATCAAACTTGTACAAATAAACAACTTTTATTAGTTTTATCGTGCAAAAAACTATATTTTTTTAGGTGCTTACAAAAAATGTGATGTATAAAACCTATTTATCTTTCCTTTTTTGCATTTCTATTTTTTTTTTATACATTTGAAAAAGCAATTTTTACTTTAAACAACTATTTTATGGGATTTATTCAAGAATTTAAAGAATTTGCACTCAAAGGCAATTTGGTAGATATGTCTATTGGTATTGTAATTGGTGCATCTTTTGGGGCAGTAAGTTCGGCATTTATCGAAGGGATATTTATGCCTTTGGTAGGTACTATTTTTAGTGTGGGAGATTTGAGCAGCTATACAGTTACTGTAGGCACAACTGCCGATGGCAAACCCAATTTATTGTTAGTTGGAAAGTTTGTTGGTGCTGTGATTAATTTTTTGATTATTGCTTTTGTAATGTTTAGTCTTATTAAGGCAATGAATGCAATGAAAAAAACAGAACCTGCACCAGCACCCCCAGCACCTGTGGCAAGTAAAGAAGAAGTTTTGTTAGGGGAAATTAGAGATTTGCTAAAAAAATAATAATTTTTTTGTGTAAAATACAAGTTTATAAAATATAATTATTTACTTATATTTTCTATCAACTTGTATTTTAGACCTATTGTCAATCTACATTTTTTTAATTTGTGTTTGCCACCAAGAAAAATGCACTGGCGACCAAAATTTCCAAGCTGTATCCCATTTTGGCTTATCTGTTTGCAAAAATGTTTCAAAATCTGCTTTAATTTGTCGACCATTGAAAAAAGCACTTTCTTGAAATTCTTGTGAACTCATTTGGTCAAGCATCCATTCTTTCAATTCTTTGCGAAACCACTCAACAATTGGTGCATTAAAGCCTATTTTCCTTTTGCGTAGTCGAGTTTCGTCTGGCAAAATTCCTTGCATAGCTTCTCGCAAAATTCGTTTGGTAAAACCGCCACCTACTTTTGATTCTGTTGGTAAAGAAAATACAAATTCCACAATTCGATAATCCATAAACGGCATTCTACATTCTACCCCACTTGCCATCGATGCCCTATCATATTGGCTTAAAATACCAGGGAGGGGTGCTTGAAAAAATTGTTTATACAAACTTCTATCTAATTCATTTCTGCCATTTACTTCCATACGTGCAGGCATCAGTTCGGCTACAAAACTTTTTTCTGCGGGTTTTCTGCCTAAAATGCCTTTTACTTGGTCTTTTACTACATATTTTAGAGCTTGATAGGCATTTTTTTTGGAATTCGAACCCGAAAATTCTCCTGTGCTACTATAAGTGTTATAAATATCCAAAAACCAGCCTATTTTTCGTTCTTGTATTGCCGATTGCAAACCTTCTACTATAGGTGTGTAACCGCCAAGCATTTCGTCAGGCCCTTGTCCATCGAGAGTTACTACAATGCCTTGCTTTTTGATATATTTGTATAATTGCCAAATCGGATAAAATGCCAATGCGTGCATAAAACCATCACAAGATTGCATAGCAGTTTCTAATTCTGTAGGATTTGGGGGAATAATAGGAATAATGTCTAAAGTTCCACCTAATTGTTTGGCTAAATATTTGGCTTCGGCACTTTCATCGAGGGTAGAATTAGGGAAAGAGGCACAAAAGCCGCGATGCGAATAATTGCTAAAACGACTGTCTTCGGGTTGCAATTTGCTAATCATTGCAGTAATACTGCCACTATCCAAACCTCCCGACAAACAAGTACCAATAGGAACATCACTTCGCAAACGCAATTTGCAGGCATCTATGCTTAATGCTTGTAATACTTCGGCTTGCTGGGCTAAAGTTTTTGGTACTTCTACAGTGGGCAAATGATACCATGCTTTGCTACTTACTTTGCCATTTTCGACAAGCATTTGGTAGCCACCTGTCAAAGCAAATACATCTTTCAAATAGGTATTTACTGTTCCATTGTAATTTGGTGAGCCATGTAGAATACTTCCAACTACTACGTTATTTAGTGTGTGTTGTTTTCCTAATAATTTGTGTATGGCTTGAATTTCAGAGGAAAAAATTAGCTTGTTTTCAGATAGATAGTAATATAAGGGTTTTACTCCAAATCTATCTCTGCTTAGAAATAAGGAATTATTTTTTTGGTCATAAATAGCCAAAGCCCACATACCATTAAAATATTTTTGCATTTCTTGTCCCCACTCTTGATAGGCTGCCAAAACAACTTCTGTATCCGAGGAGCTATAAAATACATATCCTTTTTGTGTAAGTTCTTGTTTTATTTCCAAAAAATTATAAATTTCGCCATTGAAAGTAATCCAATAACGTCCTGTAGCATCAGGCATTGGTTGTTTGCCTGCTTCGCTAAGGTCAAGAATAGACAAACGGCGGTGTCCAAGTGCCACCGTTTTTTTTTCATTCAACCAAATACCACGTCCATCAGGCCCTCGATGTGCCACCGCATCAGTTAAACGATTAATGAGTTGTTCGTCTATAGAATGATTTTGGAAATAAAAAATACCAGCAATTCCACACATAAAATATTAATAAAGGTAAGTTTCAAAATCAATAGCCTAATCTATTAGGGCTTAGTATTTTGTCCTAACATGCGATTTTCTAAAAAATAAAAAATAGGAAATAGAGATTATCAAAGTCTGTAGCATAGACTTTAGCCTGTAGCATAGACTTTAGTCTGTGGCATAGACTTTAGTCTGTGCTTTTAACGTCCTGAAAATCAAGTAATTAAATCACAGGCTAAAGTCTATGATACAAAATCTTAATCATCTCTACTATAACATATTTTTTTGCAAAAGTCTTCTAAGACTTTTGCAAAAAATATTTTAGACTTGTGCCAATGCTTGTTCCAAATCAGCCAATAAGTCTTCGATGTCTTCTATACCCACACTCAAACGAATTAACGAATCTTTCAAACCATTTTTTTCTCGTTCTTCTTTTGGAATACTTGCGTGTGTCATGGTTGCAGGGTGTCCTACCAAAGATTCTACGCCACCTAAAGATTCTGCTAAAGCAAAATATTTGAGATTTTCCATTACTCGAATAGCCGTTGCAACATTATCATCTTTTAAGGTAAAAGAAATCATACCACCGTATGTTGCCATTTGTTTGGCAGCTACTGTGTGATTTGGGTGGGAAGTAAATCCTGGGTAATATACCTTTTCTACTTTGTCGTGTTTTTTGAGAAATTTTGCTACTTTTTTCGCATTTTTTGCGTGTGCTTTCATACGAATATGTAAGGTTTTTAAGCCACGTAGAGCCAAAAAACAATCTTGTGGACCTGGCACTGCCCCGCAAGAATTTTGCAAAAATCCTATTTGTTGTGCTAAGGTTTCGTCATTGACAATAATTGCCCCCATTACCACATCTGAATGTCCCGACAAATATTTTGTAACGGAATGTACCACGATGGTAGCTCCCAAATCTAATGGTGTTTGGTTATAAGGTGTGGCAAAGGTATTATCTATAACAGTTTTTAGGTTATATTTTTTGGCAAGTTTTGTAACTTTTTTTATATCTACAATATTTAGCAATGGATTGGTTGGAGTTTCCACCCAAATCATTTTCGTATTTTCGTTAATATATTGTTCTATATTATTTGCATCATTCATATCAATAAAATGAAATTTGATGCCAAATTTTGCATACACTTTTGTAAAAATACGGTAGGTGCCACCATACAAGTCATTTGAGCAGATAACCTCATCATTTGGTTGCAACAATTTAATAATGGTATCTGTTGCACCCATTCCCGAAGAAAAACAAAACCCATAACGACCATTTTCTAAAGCTGCCAACGCATTTTGTAAAACATCTCTGGTAGGATTTTGTGTACGTGCATATTCATAGCCTTTGTGTTTGCCTGGAGATGCTTGTACATACGTAGATGTTTGGTAAATTGGAGTCATAATAGCCCCTGTAGTTGGGTCTGGTTCTACGCCTGCGTGTATTGCTTTTGTGCCAAATTTCATAAAAATAAAGTAAGTGTGTGTGTAAATTGATGCTAAACTTTGTTACAAAAGTACATTTATTTTTTTATCTTACAATTTTATCTACTTGCATTTTTAAAGATATTCCTTTTTTATCTATGAGGGTGTACTAAGCACAGGCACAAGTCTATGTTACAAGTTTTAGTATTACTCCTTATGTATCTAAGTTGGATACGCAAAATTATTTTTACAACGTACATAACATACGCCCTGCCACACTACCTTTATACCAAGAAACAAGCAAAATTGTTTTGCAAATATGCTGCATTGCCTCTAAAACTATTTCTTATACTTGTTTTATTATTCACCATACAAACAAATTATTATGAACGAAGTGTTTTTCAAGCTAAAAAATAATGCAGGTTTGGCTCTCATTTTACTGATTGGTTTGGGAGTAGAATTTAGCAATTTTCAAAGTATGTTTTTTCGTTTTATGACGCAATACCGTCCCGATTGGGGTGCTATTAATCATATTCCTGCGGGGTTTTTGAGTGCATTTTTGCTTTTATGTATTGTAATTTTTGGAATTCGGAAACAGGTAATTACTTCGTGGTTTTTGGCAATGCTAACTTGTGTAGTTTCTTTTGCAGTCTATAGCCGTTTAAATTTGGTTTGGAAATGGGAACAAATGCACGAAATTCACTTTGTAGTCTTAATTTTGAGTATTATGTTGCCTATGTTGGTGGCTTATACTACGCACCAAATTACCAATGACCAAGAAACAGATTTGTATGCACAAGAAATCAAATACCGCAGAGCATTAGCAAATACTACAAAACCGCAAAGATATTACTCCCGAAATTATGTAATGCAAGCCGAAAAAATAAAAACGCAGAAACCAATTGCAAAGCCAAAAAATGCACAAACAAAGACAAACAAAAAACCACCAATTATTATAGACGAATACGAAGACGAGGAAGATGATGAAAAAAATAACGAAATTTTAGCAGAGGAAATATTTTGGCAAAAAAATAAAAAACATACGCCAAATTCCAAAGCACCAAATCAAAAAATATGTGAACATTGCTTGATAGAATTTACAAGCAACAATAAATATGCTAAATTTTGCTCCGAAAATTGTCGTCTAATTGATGCACGTAGAAAAAATAGAACAAACTTTTATACCTCAAAAGATAATTTTGATACTGATGGAAGTATGGAATGGGTAAATCCCCAAAATAAATAAAAATCTTATTTTTGGCTTACTGTGTTAAGAAAACTTAACCTTGTCAGATTCTGACAAGGTTATTTTATGCCTAAAATTATCTTAGTAGTACGTAGCTCCAGCTACGTACTTTTGGGCAGTAAAACATAGTCTTTATAACTAAAAATATAGGTTTTTATTGAAAATAGATTGTAAAAATTATATTTTTTGTTACATAGCAAGAGCTACACATTACCATACAAGTTACATTGTCTATTTTAAATTCGATTATTCGAAAAAAAACTATAATTTTGCACCAAAATAACCGTAACCTAAACATATAAATAATGGCAACTGCAACACAAAAAACAAGTGAAGTTCTATTAAAATTTAACCGTAAAAACTACGATAACAACACACTTATAAACCTTTACACACATTTGGTAAAACCCCGAATGATAGAAGAAAAAATGTTGGTTTTGTTGCGACAAGGCAAAGTTAGTAAATGGTTTTCGGGAATTGGACAAGAAGCTATTTCGGTTGGTGCAACTTTAGCATTACACAAAGACGAATTTATTTTTCCTATGCACCGAAATCTTGGCGTTTTTACAGGCAGAAATATGGATTTGGCACAACTTATGGCACAATGGCAAGGCAAAAAAGACGGTTTTACAAAAGGTCGTGATAGGTCTTTCCATTTTGGAAGTGCAGAACATTGCGTTGTGGGTATGATTTCGCATTTAGGGCCTCAATTATCGTTAGCTGATGGTGTGGCGTTGGCAAATTTATTAAAAAGCCCCCTACCCCCCGAAGGGGGAACTGACGGAATAACGTCAAAAACTCCCCCTTCGGGGGGTGGGGGGCTTGGCGTTACCCTCGTTTACACAGGTGATGGTGCAAGTTCACAGGGTGAATTTCACGAAGCTATTAATGTGGCTGCGGTTTGGCAATTACCTGTAATTTTTGTGGTCGAAAACAACGGTTATGGGCTTTCTACACCAAGTAATGAGCAATTTCGTTGTGAAACTTTTGTTGATAAATGTATTGGTTATGGCATTGAAGGCGTGAGAATTGACGGAAATAATGTACTCGAAGTGTATGATACCATAAAAAATATTGCCGAAGATTTGCGAAAAAATCCACGTCCTTACCTAATTGATGCGGTTACATTTCGTATGCGTGGACACGAGGAGGCATCAGGCACAAAATATGTTCCACAAGAACTTTTTGAAATGTGGGGCAAAAAAGACCCAATTACAAATTATGAAAATTGGTTGTTGGCACAAGGAGTTTTGACAGAGGCAAAAGTTCAAGAAATTAGAGGAAATATTAAAGCTGAAATTGAGGCTGCGGTGCAAGATGCTTTTTCGAGAGAGGAGCCTGTGGCAACACAAGAAGAAATAGATGATATGTATTTTCCTCATCATCAAGTAGTTATAGCACCAACAAGTAACAAAACTACCGAAAAAAGATTTATCAATGCCATTTCTGATGCTTTGATGCAAAGTATGGAAAAATACGATAATTTGGTTTTAATGGGACAAGATATTGCAGAATATGGCGGTGCATTTAAAGTTACAGAAGGTTTTGTAGAGAAATTTGGCAAAATGCGTGTGAGAAATACGCCTTTGTGCGAATCTGCAATTATTGGCATTGGTTTAGGCTTATCTATCAAAGGTTATAAGGCAATGGTAGAAATGCAATTTGCCGACTTTGTTACATGCGGATTTAACCAAATTATCAACAATTTAGCCAAAACACATTACCGTTGGGGACAAAAAGCAGATGTAGTTGTGCGTATGCCTACGGGTGCAGGCTCCGCTGCGGGACCTTTTCATTCGCAATCTAATGAGGCTTGGTTTACGCATACCCCAGGGTTAAAAGTGGTTTACCCTTCAAATCCTGTAGATGCAAAAGGTTTGTTGAATGCAGCCATCGAAGACCCTAATCCTGTGATGTATTTTGAACACAAATTACTTTACCGTTCTATTGCCGAACAAGTGCCAGATGACTATTACACAACGCCAATAGGAAAAGCAGTTTTGGCAGTAAAAGGCAATGATTTGTCGATGATAACCTACGGAATGGGAGTACATTGGGCTAAACAATTTTTGGCAGAACACCCAGAAATAAGTGCTGATGTCTTAGATTTACGTACTCTACTACCTTGGGATAAGGAGGCAGTGATGGAAACAGTCAAAAAAACAGGCAAAGTAATTGTATTCCACGAAGATTGTTTAACAGGTGGAATTGGTGGCGAAATTGCTGCATGGATTGGCGAAAATTGTTTTGAGTTTCTTGATGCACCTGTGATGCGTGAAGGAAGTTTGGATACTGCCGTACCTTTTGCACCAACTTTAGAAGCAGAATTTTTGCCGAAAAAACGAATTGCAGAGAAAATTCAAAGGCTTTTGGAGTATTAGAATATGAAAGAAACTATAAAAAACTATCAGCAGGGCTAAAAAGCCACTGCCGAAGTTGAAAAAATATAAACTTTGGCAGTGGTTGAAAACCCTGCCAATAGTTTTTTATTTTATGCAAATTTTTCTTCTGTTTTCTGTTTAAACCACAAAAGAATAGCAAAAATTTGAAAAATCTCATTGCCCGCAGCATTGTAGGCATTGCTTACTGAATATTCTTTACCTTCGAGTATTACAAAAAACCAGTTTCTACCTGAAACAAAACAACCATACAAAATTTCACCATCAGCATTTTGAGTTTGTGCTGCAACCATTGCAATTAATAATTGTCCTAATGGGTCATTATCTTTACGATTTTCTTGTTTGTATTCGTGCAAAAAGAAAAATGGTTTTTGTGGAGTTTGCTTTCCTTTTGCCAACATAAATTCTACTTTGCCCGAAGTGGTTTTTGTTCCATCTGCATAACTTACAGACATTGGACGTTGCGTAAAAACTTTGTAATTAGGGCTAAAAAAATTTACCAATTTTACAAACGGACTAATAAACATAAACTTTAATTCATCTTCATTCCAAGTATCTACATACATAAAAAGTTGCTGACGATATTCCTCTATTTGTTCTATGTATTTATAATTTTTGTCTATTTCCAAGTTTGCAAATTTTTTCCATAAGTTATGCTCATAAAGTCTTGTTAGACCAAATTCTTGTTCTACTTCTTCATACAACCAAGCCTCAAAGGATTTATTTCGTACTTTTTCCATAATTTCTTTCTTATATGCAAATTTATACATTTTTACAAAATAAATCTACATTTTTTATAAATTTGTGTAACAAAATTACAACTTTTCAGTAAACAGTTAAGAATTATTTGTAAAATTGATTACTGTAAACTAATTACTGAAAAGAGGTGCAGCCTTCTGTTTTGCCTGTGGCACGTCCAAAAATTAACACGATTATTTGGGCTAAAACGGTGAAAAAGGCTAATTGGGCGGGGTTGTAGTGGATTTGTTTCAAGGTTTTTATTGTATTTGGAGGAAAATAAAGGATAGAAAAATAGCAAACTTTTTACAGCTTGCTATTTTTATTATAAAAAAATTTGATAACGAACAGGGCTTGTGGCAGGGTGGGGGATTTGAAACTCGTCTGCCCGAACGTCTGCCGATATAAATTACTGCTGTTGAGTTACTTACAAATATTCAAAGGTTTCCGTCCGCCGAAACAAAAGTACATTAAAATTCCTAATGTTCCATTACTTCCGTCAGCCCCCAATTGCCACAAGCCCATGTTGGCGGTTCGGCTTTTTTACTTTCGCTTGCTGATTTCATTCTTAATTACATAAAGTTCGTGTCCAATCGTGTCGTTTTTGTTGAATAATACTAAGTCAAATTTGTTATCTTCCATACCGTACTTTGTAGGTCTAATTACTGCGAAATCATAATATTCGTTTTTTCCTCTGTTGAAGTTAGATGTTTCAAAATAAATGGTGTCGTTGGAAATCTTGTACATTCCCTTAACTTCTGTTACACCGAAACAAACATCACGTTGTCTGAACTCGTAATTTTCTTTAAGTTTTAGAGTTGTAGTACAATTTCCGCCGCCTTCTCGTGTTGCAATTAAAATGTCAGCACCATTAAGTTTGTCAAAGTCCACAAGTCCAAATGGTCTAAAAATTGTCAATGTCAAAACGACTGTCAGCAAGGCAATTTTATAACTTCTTTGTTTGTCTTTAAATTTCTCTTTTGTCGCAAAGTAAAGTTGTCTTAGTAATGTGATAAAAAGTCCTACAAAAACAATGACTAAAATTAAAAAAGCTGGAAATGTCAAAATTCCAAGTTTGCCCTCCCAATAGTAAGTCGTGTTCACTAAAAGGAAGAAAATAATTGTGGTTATAATTAGTCCTTTGTTCTTCAATGTTGTTAGGTGTTTTGTTTTTTAAGCTGACCGCCAACGGACAAGGCTTGGCGAAGGCGGGGTTTTCCAGCACAAAAATTCACACAAGCACAAAAGTTCAATTTTTATTACAAAAGTTCAATTTAGCACTTCTGCCCCGCTTTTCGCCAAACCAATGTTAGGCACAGTTATTCTTTCGTTTCACTACGCAGTTGCTCTATTTGTTCAATAGTTAAATCGGTAGTTTGTGATATAGTAGAGTTATCTAAGCCTATATCAATAAGTTTTTTCGCAATATTTCTCTTTTCTTCTTGTTTGGCTGTATAACTCACACTATTTTCAATGCGTCTGTTTTCTTGAAAACGGTTATACATTTTCTTATCTTCATCTGATAAGTTTTCATAACGCAATTTTTCTTTTGCCTTATCTAAGCCTTTTGCCTTGAAACTATCCTTTACTTCACTATTTTTTAGGAAATATATCCATTCGTCAAAAGTATCTTTGGTACTATCATTAAAATTATTCACTTTCAAGATAAAATACTTTGGAAAAATATCAGACACTTTTTCTACCTTAAACTCTTGTTTTTGTGAAATGGTTGGTAATAAAATATCGTTTTTGTGCAAACCAATAAATTCGCCTTTGTATTCATACACATAATCCTTACCTTGTCCTAAGCCAAAATAAACAATATTGATAGAATAGATTTTTTTGATTGTTCCGTAGGGTTCTCCCTCTTTGATATATTCAGTCACTAATTTTGAAACCCCATACAACATACGATGGAAATAATCAATCTCGGAGTCATTCTGTACTTCTACCAACAGTAATTCATTGCTTTGGCTTTTGACCAAAATGTCGACTCGATTATATTTGTCGTATTCATCTTGTTTGTTGCCTTCACTTTCCAAGATGCTCACGATTGTTACATCAAAACGAAGTAACTCCGATAAAAATCCCTCCAAAATGCCAAAATTTGCCTTATGACGAAGCAATTTTTTCATTGCCCAATCAAAACGAATTAGTTTGTTGCTCATATTATATTCTTTTTACAAAAATAAACATAAGTAAAAGTAAATAATTAATTGACATTTTTTTCAGTCTAAATCCTTGATTTTCAATTACTTATATTTATTTTTATTATGAAATAAATTTTTCTTTTTACTTAAAAAATATAAATTAAGAGTTTTTATGAAATAAGAGTTTAAAATTTTCTTACAATACTTTGTATTTGGTAGAGATATTAGAAGTTATTAAGGTATTGTAAAATCCAAAATACCTCAATAACTTCTAATTTAAAAATCACTTGTTGTCATCAAATACGTGACCTAGAAAAAACCAAAATAAAAATACTACCAGCAGCAAAGCTATGAATAAGAAGAACATAACTAAAATTATAAAAGTTTATACTTACTCTGTTGGCTTTTCAGCATCCGCCACCTGAGTTTTAGGAACTTCGGCGTTTTGTCCGTTAAGCACTGTTGTTTATAATTGTGCCTAATGCGAAGTTGCAATTTCGTACAACGGAAAAGTATTTATGAAGAAGGGGAATTAAAAGTACAAAACGGTTCGCCGTTGCGATTTAATTTACCACAAAAGCCCATCAAAAGCATCTTAGTCCAAATTACGCACTTTTGCCCCTTTTTCATAAATACAATGTTAGGCACAGTTATTTGTTTAGTTCAGCTCGTAATTCTTCGATTTGTTCAACTGTTAAACTTGTATGCTTTGCTATTTCCTCACTTGCTAAGTTCGTTTGAAGCAAACTTTTAGCAATTTGAATTGCTTTTTTCTCCTCCACAAGCATTTTTTCTGCTTTTTCATCAGTTTCACGAATGCGAGAATATTGATATGCCTCTAAATCCTCTTTTTTCCAAGTATGTTGGTCTGCCTCTGTATATGCGGATTTTAAACCTTCATCGTCTAACCCTGATGGAATTACGGTTAAATTTTCTGCATTTTTAATGAAATACACCCATTTTTCCACCAAAGTCCATAATTCTTGTTCCGTTTTGTTGAATTTTGGTAATTCTATAAAATTAAAATCCAAATCTTTTAATTTATGTTCTCCTGTTTCAGCATCTAAAATTAAATGCCTTGATAAGTAATTTTCACTCTCCAAAAAAACAAAATTTAAGATACCAATAAAAATAGTTGGCTTTAATTGATAGTAATTTTCTCCAGCATCGAGTTGTGCAGAATAACTTTTAGCACTGTAATAAACCACTCTTTTGGCAAAGCCAATTTTGTCCGTAACTTGCATTTCGACAATGTATTCATTACCTGCTTTATCTTTTGCTTTTACGTCTAAAATGGTAGATTTTGCACCCAATACAATAGGTAATTGGTAAGGATTAAGAATTTCAACCCAAGTAATTTTTTTATTATCTTCTAACTTCAAAACTGCGTTTAGAAAAGAGATTAAGATTTCTTTCTTGTTTTCGTTTCCGAAAATTTTGCGGAAAGCAATATCATTTTTTATGTCTGCGAATTGCATAGTTTTTTTTACAAAGATACGAAAAGGTGAACAAAATATCCACCTTTTGTAAAATTTTACTTTTTATCCTTTTGGTTAGGATTTAATTGTTTACCCTTGTTGCCTTGATTTTTATCGTGTGTTTTGTTTGTGCCATCAGTGCCTTTATTTGGGTTTTTGATGTCTGCTTCGTGATTAGGCTTTTTCTTATCCGCCATAAAATTTATGAAATTATACTATTTTACCTACTCTATTGACTTTTTGGTATCCGCCACCTGAGTTTTAGGAACTTCGGCGTTTTGTCCGTTAAGCATTATTTCTTATAATTGTGCCTAACGGAAAAATGTTTGCGAAGGACGGTATTAAACAGCACTCGCCTTTCCCTACGCACAAAGTTTATAGAAAGCACAAAAGCCTAAACACGCACATTAGCCCGCCTTTTCGCAAACATAATGTTGTGGGCAGGTGTTTTTAAGTCGTTGCTATTGTGTAGATTGCATTACAAAGTTTCTCAATAAAATCAACTGCGTGTAATGTTGTTGGTCTATCTCTTTGACGTTTTTTTTGGGATAAGTGGTCAAAATCGGCTTCGTGAGCAATTTTGTTGCGATTCCAAACAATGATTTCAAGTTCTTTACTTACATCAGCGGGGTTACTGATACTCATAATAGTAGAAACCTTGTTCCATAATTCAGTTATACCCAACAATTTAAGTGTATTAGCAATATTCTTAGGCTCTTGATACGCATTACCTTCATTAAACTTGCGAACATACTCGCCCAATATTGCGGATTTTTCTCTTTGGCTTGGCTCGTTTAGAATATTCATAACAGTTTGCATATCTAACCGAAACTTAGCAAATTCATTGCTCAATGGTTTCCTTTGTTCAAAGTTCTCAACTAAGCCAATTAACAATAAGTCACTAATGAAATTATCCATAGCACTTACCGCCAAAACAATCTCTGCTCTTAGAATTTCTGATAAATCTAAGGTTTTACCTACGTTGTTCTGTTCCAAATATTGATAAATTGCATCAAGTTGCTTAACACTATCAATATTGAGTTTGAAAGTATCAATTGCTTGTTGCATTGTTTGTTCTGGCTATAATTTCGTTAGCAAAATAGTCGTATAATTGGTTAAACCAATCTCTTGTAATATTCTGATTTTCACCATTAAGTTCTGAATCAGGAACATCATAAAGTGGTATATTTCTCTGTTGAGAAATAACATTTAACTTGTTATAGTCTGAAAATTCAGCCAAACAATATTTACTTTGTGATTTTCTTGCTTTAGGTTCATATTGATGATAGAGTCTATCTTCTAACAACATACCTGCTGCTTTTAGATTCGGAACTAATAAATCGTCTATTGCTTTGCCGATAGTATCCATCATTTGTCGGTGATTTTTTTGCGGTTGTTCTCCTTCTTGTAGATTAAACTTATTACAAGTGAACCCCAAAAATTTTGGCGTATTCAATGGTAAAGGGTAAAAAGATTCCTTAAATAGTTGTCTTGCCTTTTTCGCCCACGTTTCCCATTCTGGAAGTTTCGTTGCTAATGAACGAATGGATTGTACCGAAAAATAATCTGTTGAAGTAGGAATAATAAAATAATCACTACTAATCAATAAATCTTGATTAATGGCACTCAAACTTGGATTCAAGTCAATCAAAACAAAATCAGCATTATATTTTTCCGCTGTTTTTTGGATTAAGTAATCAAAAGAACCTGGTAAGTTTTGCATTGAAGTTAAAAAACTACTCAAATTAAAAGACATACTTAATTGAGTATCGTTCCCTGACAAATCTAAACTACCTGGCATTACATAAAGATTGGGTATTTTTGCCAAAATACACTCTCCCGCTGTTATAAGGATAGGTTGAGAGTCAAATGCAGGTGCTAAGTAACTCTTGATATTATTTTTAGGTTTTTGTTCGTAATGTGTTTCATATCCGCTTTCACCAAGTATTTGCAAAGTTAAATTGCATTGAGTGTCTGCGTCAATCATCAATACGGTTTTGCCTTTTTGAGCAAGTTTTGCACCTAAGTTAAAAAGGCTTGTAGTTTTGCCTACACCGCCTTTGTGATTAAAAAAAGCAATTTTTATAGCCATTGTATTATTGTTTTCAGTTTTTGAATTTTATTACACTTGCCCACAACGGAAAAGTATTTATGAAGAAGGGGAATTAAAAGCACAAAAGTTTAACATACCACAAAAGCCCATTAAAAGCACCTTAGCCCAAATTACACACTTCTGCCCCTTTTTCATAAATACAATGTTGGGCGTGGTTTTTATTCTTGTTCGATAGTTGGTTCGTTATCTTTATCTCCCTCTATTATCTCGTCATCATCTTTCAATACAATATCCTCAATATCTTTTGTGGATATTTCTGTATCTTCTAATGTATCGTAGATTTTTTGGTAGTGGGATAAAGTAAATAAAAACTTGAACATACGTTCATTTGTTTTTTCCTCATTGTTGGTTACTTCAACCTGTTTTTCAACAAATTGATTAAGAAATTTGAATGTCTTAACAATGATTTCTTTCTCTCCTTTTTCATAAATCTTAATAATTTGTTTATTAACATTTATTTTATCGTCATATTTTGCTTTTAAATATTTAGTAAAAGCAACTTTAAACAAGGCTAATAAATGATAAAGATTAGTTTTAAATGTATCTTGATAAGAAAACGGCGTGCTATCATTAATAATATCAAAAATATAAAATGCACAAAGCATATCTTCGTAAGAAGTATTTTTGTTAAATATTTTTTCATACAAGCCATCTTTGTGGTCTTTGTGAGAAATAAAGTTTAAGTCTTTATCAGTTTTAAACCGTTGTGTGTGGTTTTTAAGCACACTTACAGGGTCTTGCAAATGATAGGCTAAATACACATTAGCAAAAACTAAATTCGGTATTTTTTTAACTCCTTCTGGCGTTTCTCTAAATTCACTTCGCCTTTTTTCATACCAAATATTTGTTTGATAAGACGCATTTTGTAAAGCTACTTGGATTTCATCATTGGCGCAGAAATCTCTGTCTTGTACAGGATTTTGAGAATTTGTGTATCTGGTAACATTCAAGTCAAAAGACTTTCCTCCTGATTTGAGTAAGCGAAAAGTAACAAAGGCTTCACTATCCATTTTTAACCGTTGGGTTGGAGAAGCATTTTCATAAGCTCGATAAATAGAATAAACTGTTTGCGCCCCATTGATGATTTGCAAACCCGTTACAGTGATTTTTTCGGCTTTTTTGCCTATTTCAGGAAGTAAATAAGTTATGGCTGTTATTCCATTATTATAATACCAAAAAAGATTGGATTCTTCAAGGGCTGTTTTTTCAATATCATTATTAAACTGCGATTGTAATAATGGATTTCGAACATTTTTAAAGAAAAGTGAAAAATTATATGTCTTAAAAAGTTCCCAAATGGCTTTGGGACGCAGTAAAAACATATAGGCTTCGTAAGGTTTTTCAATTTTTACGCTACCACCTTTTTGTACTATTTCAATAGTAATAGGGCTTTCCTCTGGGTTTTGGTAAGTTTCAAGTGGATTGATAGGGTCAATTTTTTTGTACTTTCTATCAATGTAATCCACTCGAATTCGGTTAATGTCAATAACCTCAAATTTAGTTTTGACATCATTATTCCTAAATGCCTCAATATTTTCGTCTGCACCTCCTTGATATTGGGAAAGTGAAAGAAAAATAAATTTTACTTCCCCATTTGCTTTCAAGTGCAAATCAAGGTCTTCTAACTTAGTTTTTAACTTCTCATTTACACTTTTCTTTTCTCCACGCAAGATGGTTTCAAAATCATTAAGTGCTTTTAAGATTTCATCTTTATTGGTTTCTTTCTCAGAATTATCTGCATTGTTCCATTTTGACTGAACAACATAGAAAATCTTATTTCCTTGATTATTAAGGCTGTCAAATACAATATCGCAAGAACTGTCATTATCTCCGTCTGTGATAAAGTTTGAATAGTTGGATATTCTACCATAAAAATCAAGAAACCAAATTAAAAGTGCATAAGACTTTTGATTATTGATGGCACTTTTATGCTTTTTGATGAGTTTATCATCTTTGTATTTTGTAATAAGTACATCAAGTTCAGCATCTATGGTGCTGTAAAAGTCTTTTGTAAGCATTTTTGTTATTTTTAATGTTTAATATTTGGGTTCTTAAAATCACGCCCAACGGTTCGTCGGGTTTGCGAAGTTACAAAAAAATCTGAGCGTAGCGAAGAAATTTTTTTGTAATTTTGCAAACCCGCAGTTGTGTGAAGTGCGAGGCGTAGCCGAAGCATCTTTGCACGACTGCGGGTGTAACCCGACGAACCGTTGAACAAAATGCGAGGCGTAGCCTCGCATTTTGTTCAACGGAAAAGGCTTGGCGAAGGCGGGGAACTCTTAGCACAAAAGCCCAAATAATCACAAAAGCCCCTTTTTTATTCCAAAGTTCAAACAAGTACTTCTGCCCCGCTTTTCGCCAAGCCAATGTTGC
Organism: Bernardetiaceae bacterium; assembly: GCA_044348925.1. GTDB lineage: Bacteria > Bacteroidota > Bacteroidia > Cytophagales > Thermoflexibacteraceae > JAAFKA01. Next base: position 16,834 of record JBIKRY010000004.1, on the reverse strand, counting down.
AGGCTGTTTTATTTTATCTTCTTGTATATGTTTCTCAAAATGTGTTTTTCTTCTTCATTCTCGGTGATTGTCCCTTTAAGAACTATGTAGCCAAGTTCTTTAACTTGTTCAAAGGTCTTGTTTTTTGCTCTAATAAAGTCGCCAAAGTCAAACCATTTTTCACCTTTTTGTTTTACTGCTATTTGATATGAATAAAAATCTTTATCTCCGTAAATTCTAATTTGGTGATGAAGATGAGTTGTAAAGTAATATTTTTTATCATTTTTTGTATAAGCAACTTCCCATTCTGAATTTTTTATAAAATCACTTATTTTTTTAAAAACTTTAACTATCTCTGTACTTAAATATTGGTCTTCATTCGTCAAATATTCAACACAGGTACTTCCAACAGTTTTATAACCCCAATTAGGGTGATAGATGAGGTGTTCATATCGTATTTCATTACCACACCCTTTTTTTTCGCAAATTCCATCAAGTCCTCCTAAATCATCTACGGAAATTAAAACCCAACCATCAGACGGCTCTACTATTCCGTGTTCTTGTGCGTGGCAACCTTTACAAAGTGAAATACAGTCACTTAATGGATATTCCCACACTTCAAGTCCACGTTTATAAAGTTTATGATGTGTCTGTAATATGATTTCTCCCTTTTTTCTGCCACATTTTAAGCATTGATAGTCGTCCCTTTTTTGAACTTTGTCCGAAAATTCAAACCATTTTTCGTTGCGATATGATTTGCGGTTTTGTTTCATCGTTTATTAAAATGTGTTCTTTAAAATAGCCTGCAACGGAAAAGTATTTATGAAGAAGGGGACTTAAAAGCACAAAAGTTTAATTTACCACAAAAGCCACTAAAAAGCACCTTAGCCCAAATCACGCACTTCTGCCCCTTTTTCATAAATACAATGTTGTGGGCACAGTTTTTAGTCTTTTTCGTTACGTAACTGCTCTATTTGTTCAAGAGTTAAATTCGTTGCTTTAACAATAAAATCATTATTAGAACCTAATAAAATCAAGTTTTTAGCAATTTGAATCAAATTTTTATGTTTTTCGTCTTTCCGTACTTTTTCCTCTGCCTCTATTTGCAAAGAAAGAGCCTCACTTGCTTTGACGTGCAAGTAGTCTAAATAACGATTGTAACCATACTGCTGTTCTTTGTCTAAACGCATAATGTCTAAAACCTCTTTTGCCTCTGCCAAGCCCTTTGCCTTGAACTCGTCTTTTACTTCGCTATTTTTCAAAAAGTAAACCCATTCGTCTAAAGTATCTTTTGCAATGTCGTTGAATTGATTGACTTTGATAATATAGTATTCGGGAAAAATATCGGAAACTTCTTTTTTAGCAAAAGTTTGTTTCTGCTGTATAGAAAGTTGCAAAGTATCTTTTTCGTGTAAACCCTCAAAATTCGTTTTACCTTTGTAAACATAATCTTTACCTTGTCCCAAATCAAAATAAACGACATTGATAGAAATTACTTTTTTTATTTCTGAATACGCCTGCCCCAAACTCAAATGTTCTGCTAAGGCTTTGGAACTGCCATAAGCCATTCTATGGAAATAATCTATCTCATAAGTATTCTGAATTTCTATGATAACCAACTCGTTTTTAGAGTTTTGGGTTAAAATATCAACTCGGTTGTACTTGTCATCATCTGTTTCTTGATTACCCTCACTTTCTAAAATTCTTTCGATTTTAATCGTATCAAATAGAAGTTCAGACAAAAAACCTTCAAGCACAACAAAGTTAGCTTTGTTGCGAAGTAGTTTTTTGACTGCCCAGTCAAAACGAATTAGTTTTTTGCTCATAAAATATGTATTTACACAAAATTACATATTTATTCTAAAAGATTATTATCAAAACTCTGAAACATTTGTTCCAACTGTAAAATATCTTGCTTTTCAATTTGAACTCTGCCTTTCATCTCATTCATTTTGGCTAAGAGCATATCATATTTAATAGATTTTAGCCAAATACGCCCTAAATCTTCTTTCATAAATGTTTCCAAAGTATTATCTACTTTAAGTTCAGTTTTGTTCTCATTTTCATATTTAAGATTACCTTTTATAGCGTCATTCAAATATGGGTCAGTCCCTTTGGCACCATAAAGTTTTATATGATTAAAGATATAATGTAATATATCTTTCTTTGCTAATTCTATATTATCTGATAATTCTGTAAGGATAATATAAAGTTTTATCCTGTCATCTGGGAAGGATTTATCAATGTCTTGATATTCTAAGGCTTTCTTAAAAGTTCTGATTGCCAAAAATCGTTGTTCTTCGTTACCAATAGCAAGTTTTTCAAAAGCCTGCTCTACAAGTTCTTTTCTCGTCATTATTTTAGTGTTTTTTATAATTGTGCCTAATTCATTAATATACGCACCTCACGTATGTTTCCCAAATATAAAACTAAATTATACAAAACCAATAAAAACTTCAAAATAAATAACCACAACCCTCTTTTTAAACTAAATAGCAAGTCAAACAATACAAAATGCGTACTTCGTATTTTGCATTGTTTGGCTAATCACAATACAAAATACGCACTTTATTTTACGCCACCTCCGCACTTTTCTCTGCCAACATTCCACCCTCCCGTTTTTGCAACAACAAATTAATCCTTGCTTGCAAGACCTTTTTATCGGGAATTTCCTTGCCTAATTATCCATAACGAAGTTCCTTATGATAATTTCCTTGCCAAAGAATTAAAAAGCAAAACAATTGCAACACCTTTGCAAGCTATTCAAGAAATTATAAATAATATTGCAACAGCCATTTATGAAAAATTAGTTGTTGAAGTTGGGAAATAGTAAACATAAACTTACATTTAGTAGAGTTTATGAATAATTGTTCTAGCATAGACTTTAGTCTGTGCCTGTAACTTCTTGATTACCAATAATTTATAAGCACAGACTAAAGTCTATGCTACAAACCTTAATAATCTCTATTTATGAAAAATTAGTTGTTAAAGTTGCAAAATAGTAAAAAATAAATTTATATTCGGTGCTTTTTAGAAATCAAAAACTTAAAAAATTAACGAGTTTTACACTATCTATTTTACCATTTGCTCGATGAAATTAAGAAAAATAATTAGCATATTTCTATTTATAACTTTTTTAGGAATTTGTATCATAAACATAGTCATTATTTTTCATGCTTACAATTTTACCCATTTTTCAAGCAACAAACAAGCTAAAACCAAAGCACCAAATAGTTTATCTTTTTCTCAAAAACTCAAAGTTTTAGCATTTGGGGTTACTAATCCCAGACCAAATAACACAGCTAAACCTACACAAAATTATCAAATAATTAATTTGCAAAGTAATAAAAATATTGAATGTTGGTTAATAAAACAAGCAAATTCACAAGGAACTGTTATTTTATTTCATGGCTATGGTGGAAATAAATCCTTGATGTTGGATAAAGCTGCAATTTTTAATGATTTGGGTTATTCCACTTTATTAGTAGATTTTGCAGGTTCGGGAGGCTCAGAAAGTAATGAAACTACTATTGGTTTTAATGAAAGTCTGCAAGTCAAAACTTGCTATGATTATATGCAATTACAAGGAGAGCAAAATATTATCTTATTTGGTACTTCTATGGGTGCTGTTGCTATGATGAAATCGGTAAGTGATTATAATTTACTGCCCACAAAATTAATTTTAGAATGTCCTTTTGGTACTATGTTAGAAACCGTTAAAAAAAGATGTGAAAATATGAAAATACCAAGTTTCCCATTTGCACATTTATTAGTTTTTTGGGGTGGAGTTATCAATAATTTTAATGGCTATTCGCACAATCCAACTGAATATGCTAAAAAAATTACCATTTCAACACTATTATTATATGGAGAAAAAGACAAAAACGTAACAAAATTAGAAATCAATACTATTTTCAATAACTTACAAGGTCAAAAATTCCTAAAAACTTATCAAAATGCAGGACATGAAAATTATTTAATCAAGTATAAAACAACATGGAAATCAAATATACATGATTTTTTGACAATATGTAAGGTACAAAATTCTATAAAAACGAAAATTAAGTAATTGAACAGTAGGAAGGTTATGTTTTAGTTTGCACAAGTGTCTGCTAATCAATACATTTACTTAGGAATATACCCTTGCTATACAATCTATATTATATCATATCAAATTCAGTAATTACATTCCCATTGCTTTGATTATTCTTCCTTCTATTTGACCCCTCATTTTTAGTGGCTTGCAAAAAATATTAACATACAAAAGTGAAAAAAAATTAGTAGAAATATAAAATTTACTATAAATTCACAAAAAATTAATAACTATTCGTAATAGAATTTTTAAAACAATCATAACACATACATAGATTATATAATTAAACCAAACTTAACTATTTTACCAAAATAGCAAACTATACCTTAATCAATTTTACTACTTTTTTGATTTTTTATGACTATAGGAATTTCCCTTTCGGGTGGTGGTGCAAAAGGCGTAGCACATTTGGGGGTTTTGCAGGCTTTAAGTGAGGAGGGTATCAAAATCAGTCGCATCGTGGGGGTGAGTGCAGGTGCAATGGCAGGTGCTTTTTTTGCTGCGGGCTATAAACCAAAGCACATTCTCAAGTTTTTTTCTTCTCAACAAATGCTGATGTTTTTTCGTCCTTCCTTTGGCATACAAGGCTTATTGGATATGGAAAAAACGTACAATGTCTATCGAGTTTTTTTTCCTGATGATAAATTTGAAACTCTGGATATTCCAACAACAGTCGTAGCAACCGAAGTGCATCAAGGCGTATTAACTTACTTTGAAAATGGCGAAATTATACGACCTATTCAAGCCTCTTCTTGTTTACCTATTATTTTCAAACCTGTCCGAATCGGTGCTTACTATTACATTGACGGTGGTACTTTGGATAATTTGCCTATTGCCCCTTTAGAAAATACCTGTGATTTTACGATTGGTGTACATATTAATCCATTAGGTTATCTAAAATCTATGAATGTAAAGGAAATTATAGAAAGAACTTTCCACTTAGGAGCTATTGCAAATATTCCAGCACGAAGCAAAGAATTTGATTTTTTTATAGAACCCGCACAGCTCGGCAATTTTACAGTCTATGATATTACAAAACTCAAAGAAATGTATCAAGTAGGTTATGATTATACAAAAAGTATCATGCCTGAATTGTTGAAAAAAATGGAAAAAGTAAGTACCAAAAAAAAAATTGAAGGAGATTGGACTTGGCAGGAAATACCATAGTAGGCAATGAGGAGAATAGATGGGCATAGGCAGGCTTTCAACTCCTAATTTTACAAATAATACGCTTGTAGAAACAGTGCGGAAAGGCATAAAAATAAATTTCCAAAATTGTTAAAAACTTGTAATAAATTATTAGTTTTGTAAAAATTTTATCTTTTTGGAGATAAAATTATTTTTTACCAAATTACAAAATTGTGAAAAAACCAAGTAAAAACCCTAACCAACACATAAACATACATAAAGCTATGGCTTATATCGAACCTGCTCCAATTATGGACAAGGAAAACCCTTTTGAGTCGATGATGTCCCGTTTTAACGAGGCTGCAAATCTTTTGGGACTTGACCAAGAAACTTATGAAGTTCTCAAAACACCTACCAAACAAGTAATTGTATCACTTCCAATTACGATGGATGATGGCAAACGTAGAGTTTTTGAAGGCTATCGTGTTATTCACTCCAATATTTTAGGTCCTGCAAAAGGCGGTATCCGTTACGATTTAGGCGTACACTTAGACGAAGTAAAGGCATTGGCAGCGTGGATGACTTGGAAATGTGCAGTAGTGGATATTCCTTACGGAGGTGCAAAAGGTGGTATTATTTGCGACCCTCGTTCTATGTCTAATGGCGAATTAGAAAGATTAACCAGAGCTTATACAAGTTCTTTGATTGACGTTTTTGGTCCAGACCAAGATATTCCTGCACCAGATATGGGAACAGGTCCCAAAGAAATGGCATGGTTAATGGACGAATACTCCAAAGCACAAGGTAAAACAGTCAATGCGGTAGTAACAGGTAAACCATTAGTTTTGGGAGGTTCTTTAGGACGTGTGGAAGCTACAGGGCGTGGCGTAATGGCAACAGCCTTAAATGCAATGGAAAAACTAAAAATTAACCCTTCTCGTGCTACTTGTGCTATTCAAGGTTTTGGTAATGTAGGCTCTAATGCTGCTATGTTATTGGAAGAAAGAGGTTTGAGAATTACAGCTATTAGTGACCAAACAGGCGGATATTATAGTGATAGAGGGATAGATATTCAAGATGCTATCGAATATCGCAACAAAAATAGAGGTATTATGGAAGGCTATCCAAATGCCGACAGAATTAGCAACGAAGAATTATTGACCTTAAAAGTTGATGTTTTAGTGCCTGCTGCAAAAGAAGACGTAATTACGATTCATAATGCCGACAAAATTCAAGCAAAATTGATTGTAGAAGGTGCAAATGGACCTACAAATGCAAAAGCCGATAAAATTATTCACGAAAAAGGAATTAGCGTAGTGCCTGATATTTTGGCAAATGCTGGTGGCGTTACAGTTTCTTATTTTGAGTGGGTGCAAAATCGTATTGGTTATCGTTGGTCTTTAGACCGTGTAAACCGCCGTACAGACAGAGTATTGTCGGAGGCATTCCAAAAAGTATATGAAACTTCGTTACAATACAAAGTTTCTATGCGTTTGGCAGCTTACATTGTAGCTATTGCAAAAGTATCTGAAACTTACAAATTCCGTGGTGGATATTAATAGCAAAATTTGGATAAACAACTTATTTCCTAAGCTATTTCCAAGCACAAATTACATAGTTTAATCCTTCTAATTACCTCTTTAAAGATTTTCTTCAAAGAGGTAATTTTTTATCTAATCTTCTTTTTTTTATGGAAATAAATCCTCGTTTAGCACATTTACAAAGCCTTGTTGGAAAAGAATTTTCTGAAAGTCCATCACCATTTGGGGCTTGGCTAAAAGGTACAATAATTTTGGCAGAAACAGAAACTTTAGTAGCTTCGTTTGTAGTTCGTCAAGAAATGACCAATCCATTTGGTATTTTGCATGGTGGTATGGCTGCTGCAATGATAGATGAAGTGATGGGAATTTTTTGCTTTACCTTATCTACAGAGCAATATTTTCCAACTGTAAATCTAACTTTAGACTATTTTGCAAGTGCAAAAGTAGCTGATGTAGTAACAGTAACTACCAAATTGATTCGCAAAGGAAAAACAATGGTAAATTTATATGCAACAATAAGCAATGACAAAGGTAAAATTTTGGTGCAAGCTACTTCTAATCTTATTGCATTAGGTTATTAATAATATTTTTAAAATTGTGTTACTAAAATAATTTGAACTACGTATTACTTTGTTGATTATCAATAAAGTAATACGTAGTTCACGTTAATTTTATGCTAATGTCCTCACTTTTTGGCTACTTTCGGTTAATTTTTGTCTTTTTTCTTTCATCATTTCCAAAATAATTACTAAAACAGATTTTCCATAGCCAGCCTTATCTTTATCAAACTTTGGATTTGGTTTGCCATAAGAAGTATCTGCTATTTTGAGATGTGGCAATCGGAAACTAATTAATTGCGTATAAATTTTATCAACTAACAAAAGATTTTTTTTCACTATACTACCTACTTCGCCTTGATAGTCTGTAGTTTGTAATTTTTCTATCAGCAAAGTAGTTAAGGAGGGTTGTCCTTTGAGTCCAAAATACATAGCCCGCCAATGTGGTAACATATTAGGCAAACCTCGTTCTTTCATATCTAAATATTCTTGGCGATAATTATCAGATGCCCACAAAACTTCATCTACCAAAAATAAGGGAATTTCTACTGCACCAGGACCCGAATATGATTTGCCCGCAACCAGCACAGGCTCATAATAAGGTCGCAAATCTTCCAAAAAATATAACGGTGGCACTTTGCGATATACACTTACTATAGCATCTATCAAAAATTCCATTTCATTTACTACGGACTCGCAAAAATTGCCAAATTCTTGGCTTGTAATTTCTAAATTATACATCTTTTCCAAAGCATATAAAGCCTTTTCTAATGGTGGAATAGCAAGTTGCAAACTCTTGATAATTTCTACTTCGCGAAAAGACGTAGTAAAAGTACGTACATTTTCATTTGCAGGATTCCAAACCGAATAATGTAATAAAGTATCACGAGGAGGCATATCTGTATCTTTTGCAAGTTCCAATAAAACCATTTCGGCTTCGGGTACAGATTTGAGAGGTTCTAAGCCATGTCGTTTTAATGAACCCAAAAACATTCCTATATCCCGCATAGCAGCCATTTTATCAAAAAAATCAAAATCTTGCACACGAAGAATAGTTGGCAAAATTTGGCGAAAAAGGATAATAATTTCACCAACTTTTTTATCCTCATTACAAATAGCTAACTTTTTTAGTATCTCATGGGCATCTAATGGATTTGCATTGGCAACTCGTTGATGAGTTTCTGTAGTAAAATTATTTGCAGGAATAAATTGCATAATCGAAGTTTAGATAAATTTTCTGTAATTTTATATTTTTTTTCCTATAAACCAAAACATATATACTAAAAATTAATTGGTTTTATCCAAAGATGTCATCTTTTTTTCAAAGATGACATCTTTAGGTTCTGTTTTTTATAAAGTTATTTTAGTTTTAGTATAAAATAATTTTATTAACAATTACAAGCAATAAAAATTTAAAACTTCTGAATACCTACATAAATTTTTTATTTCTGCTTTTTTCCCTATTTTTGTCTTATAACCATAAATTTTACATATATGCAACAAGATTTTAGAAAGTTAATAGAAGAGGCTTGGCAAAATAGAGAGTTACTAAAAAATAAAGAAACAGAATCTGCTATTCGACACATTATCAACGACTTAGATTTAGGCAAATTACGCATTGCAGAGCCAACTTCTAACGGTTGGCAAGTTAATGAGTGGCTAAAAAAAGCAGTTATTTTGTATTTTCCTATCCAACTAATGAAAACACACGAGGTAGGAATCTTTGAATATCACGATAAAATGACACTAAAAAAGGGTTTTCAAGAGTTGGGAGTACGTGTAGTACCGCCTGCGGTGGCTCGTTATGGTGCATTTATCAACAAAGGAGTAATACTGATGCCGTCTTATGTCAATATTGGAGCATATATAGACTCTGGAACTATGGTTGATACTTGGGCAACTGTTGGAAGTTGCGCACAAATAGGAAAAGACGTGCATCTTAGTGGTGGCGTTGGCATTGGTGGAGTTTTAGAACCCGTACAAGCAGCACCAGTTATTATAGAAGATGGTGCATTTATTGGTTCACGTTGTATTATTGTGGAAGGTGCAAGAATAGGAAAACAAGCCGTTTTAGGTGCAAATGTAGTAATTACAGGAAATTCTAAAATCATTGATGTAACAGGAAACGAGCCAAAAGAATACAAAGGATATGTACCAGAAAGGTCGGTAGTTATCCCTGGTAGTTATACCAAACAGTTTCCCGCAGGCAATTATCAAGTAAATTGTGCATTGATTATTGGCACAAGAAAAGAAAGTACCGATTTAAAAACTTCACTCAACGAAGCCTTGCGTGAAAATAATGTAGCCGTTTAATTTTAATTATTACAAATGACAATATATCTAAAAAAAATATACATTTTATTATTTGTGTTACAATTTACGCCAATAGTTACCCAAGTATTTGCACAAGAAAATAAAATTAAAATCGCCAAACTCAAATATAATGGGGGAGGAGATTGGTATGCCAATAAAACATCTTTACCCAATTTACTATCTTTTTGTAACACCAATTTGCATACAAATTTTGCACCTGAAGAAGACATTGTAGAAGTTGCAAGTCCTGAGCTATTTTCTTACCCATTTGTTCATTTAACAGGACACGGAAATGTTGTATTTTCAGATGCGGAAGCAAGCAATTTGCGTAAATATTTAACAAGTGGTGGTTTTTTACATATTGATGATAATTATGGCTTAGATAAATTTATCCGTTTGGAAATGAAAAAAGTATTTCCTGAATTAGAATTTGTCGAATTGCCCTATAATCACCCAATTTATAACCAAAAATTCAAATTTGCTAATGGACTACCCAAAATACATGAACATGACGGAAAGCCAGCACAAGGTTTTGGCTTAATTTATCAAGGTAAATTAGTCTGTTTTTATAGTTATGAATGTGATTTGGGCAATGGCTGGGAAGACCAAGTTATTTATAAAGACCCCGAAACCATACGGCAAAAAGCATTACAAATGGGTGCAAATATTTTAATGTATGCAATGATTAGTAATCAATAAGTATTGCATACGTATAAGTATGTGGCGAAGAATCTGAAACCAGAGTCTTTGCCACATGCAGAATGACAAACTAAACTTTTTTTATATTTATTAGAGTTTATGAATAATTGCTGTAGCATAGACTTTAGTCTGTGCAAGTTATTGATTTTCAACTACTTAATAATAGACTAAAGTCTATTATACAAATTATTCATAAACTCTATTTATTTACTTTTGTATTTTTTAGAAAATTTTACAAACCCACCTCATTTGAAATATAAAATTTATTAATATCTACTTTTTCAATATTTTTTGTATTTTATCGCCATCATTACAAATAAACAAAACAATACAAAATTTTTATCAGATAAATATAAATAATAACGATATTTTTTTGTACTTTATTATTTTATTTACTACATTTCTCTCTCTTTGTGAACTTCTACCAAATTTAGCGAAATTTTTTTTTATTTTTTTTTTGATTATTATGCTCACTATAAATGATATTAATTTATTAGATGAACTCTATCAGAGTGAAGACAGTATTGTTTTCAAAGGCTATGAAACAGCCAATCATCAGAATGTAATTGTTAAGATTTTGAAAGACGATTTTCCTTCAATAAATCTTATTGCTCAATTTAATGAGGAATATAACATTACAAATAAGTATAATCTGCAAAATATTCGTAAAGTAATTAGTAAACGCAAAATTCAAAATAAACACATTTTGATTTTGGAATATATTGATGGTGTTACCATACAAGAGCATATTAAAGATAAACCTATCGATATAATTAATTTTTTGAAATTAGCTATTCGTTTTGCTGAAGTATTGGTAGAAATTCACCAAGCAGGTATCATTCACAAGGATATTAATCCTAAAAATATGATGATTACTACAGATAACAAGATTAAAATTATAGATTTTGGGGTGGCAACTTCCGTAAAACGTGAATTACAAAGCCCTTCTAATCTCTATATTTTGGAGGGAACTTTGGCGTATATGTCGCCAGAGCAGACAGGAAGAATGAACAGGTCTGTAGATTATCGCAGTGATTTGTATTCTTTGGGCGTAACTTTTTATGAAATGCTCACAGGGCAGTTGCCTTTTCCTTCTAATGATGCCATGGAATTAGTGCATTGCCATATTGCTAAATATGCCAAACCTGTTGACGAAATTCGTAAAGATATACCCAAAGCCTTGTCCAATATTGTGGCAAAGTTGATGGAAAAAAATGCAGAAAACCGTTATCAAAGTGCTTACGGTTTGCAAATGGATTTGGCAAATTGCTTAAAACAATGGCAGACAAAACGTGCAATTAATTTAGAGAAATTAGCAAGCCAAGATGTTTATAATATTTTTCATATTCCCGAAAAACTCTACGGTCGTCAAGCAGAAATAGACCAATTATTGACTATTTTTAATAGAACAACGCAAGGAAGTAAAGAAATGGTGTTAGTATCTGGAAGGTCAGGCATTGGTAAAACTTCCTTGGTTAATGAAATTCATAAGCCGATGACTGAAAAAAATGCGTATTTTATCAAGGGGAAATTTGAACAATACCAACGTGATTTGCCATATAGTGCTGTTATTCAAGCCTTTAACGATTTGGCATCGCAAATTTTGGCGGAACCCTTAGAGAAATTAGAGATTTGGAAAGAAGAAATTTTGGCATCTGTTGGCGAAAATGGACAAGTTTTGTTAGATGTATTGCCAAAATTTGAGTTAATCATTGGTAAACAAAACACAGTAATAGAATTAGCTCCTTCTGAAAGACAAAACCGTTTTAATAATGTTTTTCAGGCTTTTATTCGGGATATTTGCAAACCCGAACACCCAATTATTTTGTTTATTGACGATTGGCAATGGGCAGATATGGCAAGTTTAAATTTGTTAAAACTATTGATGACAGATACGCAAAGCCATGCTTTATTAGTCATTGGTGCTTATCGTGATAACGAGGTTGATGCTTCGCACCCCTTTGCTTTGACTTTAGAAGACATTAAAAAAATTAACGGAGCAATTCAAAATATTGTGCTTAATCCTTTGAGCAAAGAGGTTGTAAATCAATTAGTTGCCGAAACTTTGCATACCTCCGCAGAGGAAGTAGAAAGTCTTGCTGAATTAATCTACAAAAAAACGAATGGAAGTCCTTTTTTTGTGAACCAATTTTTGGGTGAATTGTATGAAAGAAATTATTTGAATTTTGATGCCGAACAGCGTTGTTGGTTGTGGGATTTTGAGCAAATTCAAGAGTTAAAAAGTACGGATAATGTGGTGGAATTGTTAGTCAATAAAATTCAACGATTTAATCCTAATACGCAAAATGTATTGCAATTAGGGGCTTGTATTGGCAATAATTTTCCACTAAAAGTCTTATCTTACATCAATGACAAAGACCAAATTACTACATTAAACGAATTGAAAGAGGCAATAGAAGAAGGTGTTATTTTTCCCATACGTGGGAATATGCACGCAGTTGATGAACATACAGTTGATGCAGATGTGTATTTCAAATTTCTGCACGATAACGTAGAACAAGCAGCCTATTCGATGATAACGCAAACCCTTCGCCAAGAAACGCAGTTGCGAATAGGTCGAATGGTGCAGCAAAAAAGTACAGAAACATATATAGAGGAGTTTTTATTTGACATTACGAATTATTTTAATGCGGGTCGTTTTTTTATTTTTGATGAAAAAGAAAAGCAAGAAGTAGCACACTTCAATATTCGGGCAGCCAAAAAAGCAAAAGATGCAGCAGCCTATAAGTCTGCATTAAAATATTTGGATATTGCCGAAGAAATTTTAGGCGAAGAAATCTGGGCAATAGATTACCAAACAGCCTATCATTTGCACAAAGAAAAAGGTGAAAATTATTTTTTAATTGGAGAATTTGCCAAATCGGATACATATTTGAATGTTGCCTTAGAAAAAGCTACAGATGTGTTTGATAAAGTTGATGTCTTACAAATCAAAATGATGCAACTTTCTGCACAAGGTTTATTTCACGATGGCGTAAGAATTGTTATTGAAGCTGTTGCTTTGTTGGGCGAAGAATTGCCAAAATTAGAAGATGTAGCAGGCATACAAAAAGCAACAGGAGATGTGATAGGTTTTATTTTCCAAGCTATGGAAAGCAGAACTATTGAAAGTATTTATGACTTGCCCGAAGTACAAGATAAAGCTATTCGTAAAATTCAAGAACTTTTGGTAATTAGTTTAGACCTTGTTGCAATGGGAGTTCCTGATTTATTGGCTTTATTTTCAGGACAAATTGTAAAATTAGTTTTGCAACACGGCTTAACAGATATGGTGGCTTTTGGTTTCTCTTTCTGGGGGGTAGTAATGGCAGGAGGTTTCAAAAAATATGCAGAGGCTTATAAATATGCCGAGTTAGCTATGAAAATAGAGCAAAGCAAATTACCTAATAAACGTATAAAAGCCAAATTATACACTTTGGGAGGTTATTCTACTGCTTATGCTCACCATATTCGTAGAAGTGCCGAAGTAGAAATGGAAGGTTACTATGCAGGTTTAGAAAGTGGGGATATGGTGTATAGTTGCTATACTATGGCTATTGGACCTCGTTTTACTGTTTTATTAGATTTGGAAGAAGCCCAGCAAATATGGGAAAAAGCCTTAGCTTTCCTCAAACCTTTAAGTATTCCATCTTATTGGATTGGTGCTTGTTCGGCAGCTTTTGTGAAGTTAATGCGAAGCCCTTTAGCAGATGAAAATCCTTATTTATTTGCTATTGATGAGTTTCACGAAAAAATTATTTATGAGGCAAATTTAGAACAAGTTGCTCCATTAGTCTATGCCTTATTTAAAAGATACAAAACACTAACCTATTTAATCTACGAAGAATATGATTTAGGTTTAACTGAAGTCTTGCAACGCCAGCCTTTAATAGTAGCTTTGGGAGGTTTAGACCCTATTTTTAAAGTAGATTTTCACTTGGCAGCAGCCTTTATCGTAGCTGAATGTTATGAAAACGCAACAGAGGACGAAAAAGCTGAATATTTAGCTATTGTAGAAGAAAGTATCACAGAAATAGGTTTGCAAGCTGCGGTTTGTGCAATCAACTTTCACGCAAGTTATTTAGCAGCACAAGCCATCAAAGCAAGATTACTTAATCAATATAGTGAGGCAATGGATTTATTTGATGAGGCTATTGCTATGGCTCAAAAACACGAAATTCCGCAACATGAAGCATTAATAACCGAAGCAGCAGCACGTTTTTATGTAGCACGTAAGAAAACCGAAATTGCTAAATTATATTACCAAAAAGCACATCAGGCTTATACAATATGGGGGGCACAGAGTAAAACGGCACATTTAGAAGACCAGTATTCAACTTTCATTACAAGAAAAACAAATAAAAATATGCAAACTAAACATAATACTACTAAAGAAAGTATGTATTATATTGCAAAAAATATAAACACCAATTTGTACACCAAAACCAAAAATGGCGTTTCAAGTTTGGATTTTACAAGCATAACAAAAGCCTCACAAGCTATTTCGGGTGAAATTCGTACAGAATATTTGCTATCAAAAATGATAGATATTTTGATAGAAAATGCAGGAGCAGAACGTGGCGTTTTGTTGCAAGAAAACGAAAAACAACATTTAGTAGTCAATGCAGAAGGTTATGCAGATACCGCAGAAATCCAACTTATGCAAGCAACACCTGTAGAAAAGGCAGATTTGCCACTTTCCATTATTCGTTATGTAGAAAGAACCAAAGAAACTTTGGTACTTGATGATGCAGGAAAAGATAGACGTTTTATACAAGATGCTTATGTAATTGCCAAAAAATCAAAGTCTATTTATTGTTCTCCAATTACCATTCACGGAAAAGTAAAGGCAATTTTATATTTGGAAAACCATTTGTCGTCCCACGTCTTTGATGAACAAAATGCACAAACTTTGGGTATTTTATCGGGACAAATTGCCATTTCCTTAGAAAATTCTTCGCTTTATACCAATTTGGAACAAAAGGTTGAGGAAAGAACCAAAGAGTTGAATGTAAAACATCGTGAATTATCTGAAAAAAATGCACGTATTACCGACAGTGTTCGTTATGCCTTGAATATTCAGACGGCAATTTTGCCTTTAGAAAGTGAAATGACAAGATTATTTCCACAACATTTTGTCATTTACAAACCCAAAGATATTGTTTCAGGAGATTTTTATTGGATTAGTGAAGTTGAAAATTATAAGTTTATAGCTGTTGTAGATTGCACAGGACACGGAGTTCCAGGTGCTTTTATGAGTATGTTAGGAAATTCCTTGTTAAATCAAATTGTCAATAGCAATGAAGTTGTTTCTCCAGCAGATATTTTAATGCACTTACACGAAGGTATTAGTAAAATGCTGAAGCAAGATGAAACCGAAAATAAGGACGGCATGGATGTATCTTTGTGTCGCATAGAAAATGTAAGTAATAAAGAAACAAAAGTTATTTTTGCGGGAGCAAAACGTCCTTTATATGTTCACACTGAAAATAAATTACAGGAAGTACAAGGCAGTAGGTATTCTATTGGCGGTATTTTACGAAATTTAGAAAGAAGTTATCAAAATAACGAGTTGCTATTAGCTAAAAACAGTGTGATTTATCTTTGTTCTGATGGTTTGACAGACCAAGCAAATCCTAAACGAGATAGATTTAGTTTACTAAGACTTAGGGCATTTGTTGAACAAAATGGTGGTTTAGAAATTAAGCAACAAAAAGAAATTTTATTGTCAGACTGGGAATATTTTCGCCAAGACACCGAACAACGTGATGATGTTACAATAATTGGGATACAATTTTAATATTTTTTAACCCTTATAATGTTTAAAACCCCTTGTAAGGGTTATGTTATAATATTATCCTTCTTTAGCCTGTGATTGGAATGTTTTGTTATTTAGTATCGTAAAACCTATTTTTTATAGAAATATCATTATTGGATTTCAATTCAAAGTTAGATACTGATATTTAAAATTTGTTTTGTCATTCCAATCTTGCTAAAAATCTGCATTATTGATTTTGATACTATATATTAATTATCAATAAGTAATAGGAAAAAAATAATTAAGAATATTTAGAGAACTTAATTGTAAGACTTTTACCGACCTGGTTTAAGCAATTTGTAGTTGCATATTGAAGGTCATCAAAAGAAACATAGTCTTCTGGTTTTATCCAACGGGCTTTAAGTTCTTTCCATAATCTTTCTATAATATTTAGGTGTGGCGAATAAGGAGGTAAATAAAAGATATATAACCCCCTTTTTTGCCAATATTTTAGACGTTCTTTGACTTTATGAGCAGTATGAATACGTGCATTATCTAAAATGATAACAGTTTGTTTTTGTATTTTAAATGAAAATTCCTCAAAAAAATCAAGTATAAAATCAGTATTTATGGAATTTGTACTTGTTTTTGAGAAAAATTGATTCTTTCTAGACAAAATACCAAAACAGTTCACTTGTTTACCATGCTGAGCAGGGATAGCCAAATTTTCACCTTTTTGTTGCCAAGCATAAGGCACATACGCTAA
>JBIKRY010000408.1:0-3299 GCA_044348925.1 Bernardetiaceae bacterium | reverse complement strand
TATTCTTTTCATTGGCAAAGCCCTGATAATGAACTAATTATACGCTGGGATAATGCACCTCATCACAAACATTTAGCTACTTTTCCGCATCATAAACATTTGCCTAACACCATAGAAGAAAGCCAAGAAATGACTTTGCAAGAAGCATTAAAGTTTATTGAGAATGAAATTAAGATTTAAGGAAAATAAAAAACCTTTCCAAAAGGGAAAAATGGCTTTTGGAAAGGGGAAACTAAGCAAGCTGCTATTTGGAAAATGAAAAATGATTATTGCAGTTCTATATCATAAGAGCAATAGGGAAAACCTGAAATAGAAGTAGCACCATTTTTTAAAATATCTATTGGGCTTATCCAAAAATAAACACCATCTTCTACTTTTTGAAATACTTCTCCGTTATGAGTAATATATACATACATCCAAGTAGATAAATAGTTGTTAGAACCTGAATAAAAAACTCCTCCGTTTTCTCTACACATTGTACCAGTGTGTTTTAGCAAAAAATTAACTTCTCCTCTCAATTCTTGTGCAGAAAAATCCTTTGTAAACCTTTTCTTTTCTACTATTTTTGAACTTCCTAATTGTCCTTCCCTTGCTAAAAACACAAAGGTCGCCCTCATTGTGTGTGCTGTTTTTCTGTATGTTCCTTTCAATGAAAGACTACCTCCAGGCTGTAATTGACCTATACTTGCATTAACAAAATTCGTTTGAAAATTAAAGTCAATATTTGATCTTGTCCCAATACACTCCGAAACTACCGTAGTTTTATAAGTAGTTCTATCATATTGCCCCAGCAATTCATTTAGGAAATACGAAAACGTACCTTTCATAATATTGCCTGTTGCTCCTTTTACAGATTCAGGTTTTACACCATTTTCTAAAAATTCTTTACCATTGTCTATTGAAGTGCCTAATATATCTGTGGTTGGTGGGTTTGGTAAGTTATCACGTTTGGAATACACAAGATTTTTGCAATCGTAGATTTTGCCCATCAGATCTTTTGTCGAGCTAACTGTACCTGCACAAGAGAGTATTGTACCTGCAAAAGTCAATGCTGCTAAGGGCAAACCTACACCTGTGGCTGCTAATACGCCTGTTTCTACTAAACCTGTAACACAACCCACACCACCCAAAATGGTAAGGGCAATTTCGGCAGAAAGAGCTACTTTGGCTACTGTGCCACACTCTACTTTTGATGATATAATTTGTTTGCAAGCCGACTGTGTTTTAGGACTGTCTTTGAGTCGCTGCCCCAAATCTTTGAAATCTACTTTTGTTGTTTTTTTACTACTACTTACTTGTCCGTTAGGTTTTGTTATTTTCACGTCTAAGGAAGTAGGTGTAAAATTAGAAAACTCTGCATAAGTGCCGTCAGATATCGTCATACTTTTGGGCATATAATCTGCGTCTAAGACAACAGATAACCAAGAACTTCCATTGGCAGCCCCCCAACTGATATTGCGAATATTTAGCAGACTTCCATCTGTTTTTTTATTACCCGCCAAAATAATGACATCATTTTTACTTGCCAATACTAAACCAATAACAGATTGTGTGTTTGAGTATTCAAAAATACTTAATGGCACAGGTGTTATTTTGGCTGTATCCGCAGGATTTATGGCTACAGGTGTCGGGTTTTGTGAAGTGCTGCTATTACTGTCGTCTTTTTTGCAAGCAGCAAACAAGGTAAGCAGCAAAAAAGAAATTACAAAAGATATTTTTTTCATAATTTTAGTTAAATTTAGAGGTTATTAATAGTTTGTTTATGACAAAGGTAAAATACAGAAACCAATAAAATATACCTCATTTGAGGTATATTGCTGGATTTTTTGGTTATTTTCTGTTGATTTTTGTGTTTATTCACAAAAAAACACATAACTTTACAACTATAAAAACCAGATTTCGACAATTTCAAACCTAATTTTGACAATGAAAATGAAAGTAGGATACAGATTATTTACAGCAAGAGAAGAACGTAAACTCACACAAGCAGAGATGGCAGAAATGTTAAATGTTTCACCTTCCACGTATGCACGTATAGAAAGAAATGAAACTTCATTGGAAATTGACACCATTGCAAATTTTGCCAAAACCCTACAAATTCCTATTCAAGAATTTTTACCTGATACAATTTCAGTAAATAATAGCAGTTTAGACAATAATCAAAATGCTCAAAGTTTGGTTTTAGGAAATATTTATAACTACAATTATTCTGATAAGGAAATAGAAAGTGAAATAAAACTCAAAGACAAAGAAATAGAGTTTTTGAAAGAAAAAATCACCTTTTTAGAAACCAAAATCGAAAACCTAAAAGAAATCAACGGTTTTTTGAGGGAGAAAACGAAATAAAGAAAAATAAAATTGTAAATTTGTGTAAACTATATAAGCAAATGGCAAAAGATATTTTTCACGAAACAGTCAAAACAGCTTTGATTAAAGAGGCGTGGCAAATTACACACGACCCTTTGACTATTAAATTAACCAAACGTAAAATTTTTATAGACTTAGGTGCAGAAAAACTCCTTGTGGCAGAAAAAGACCATAAAAAAATAGCTGTGGAAGTTAAAAGTTTTGTGGGTTTGTCTGTATTGACAGATTTTTATAAGGCTTTGGGACAATACCAACTTTATTTTTTAGCCCTAAAACATAAATATCCCGAATGGATTTTGTATTTAGCCTTACCTAATGAAACCTATCAAATCTTACAAAGTGATGATTTATTAGCCGAATTTTTGGAGGAATTGCAATTAAAATTACTTATCTTTGATACAGAAACCCAAACGATATTGCAATGGATAAATTAACAAACTATCAAAAAATCATTGAGCAAACACTCATAGAAATTCACAATTTAGTAGCCCAAGACGTAGAATGTGAGGCTTTGCTTTGCATAGATATTTTGCGTGGGCAATATATTTTAATCTCTGATGGTTGGGTAAATGGGCAACGATATTATCATACGATTATTCATATAGAATTAAAGCCAAACAATGAAGTATGGTTGCGGTGTGATAATACAGATTTAGAAATAGGGCAACAACTCATAGATAAAGGCATTGCTAAAAATGATATTTTGCCTGCGTTTTATTCCCCTAAAATGCGTGTTTTTGCAAAAGTAGCTTAGGTTTATACAATAATATTCCCAAAACGAAAACCTAAAAGAAATCAACAGTTTTTTGAGGGAGAAAACGAAATAATTTACAACTTTAACGTGAACTACGGATACCGTATATTCGCCTTTAGGCGAATGAGTCGGGTAAATTGAAAGAAAAATAGTAATTATTTCTCAAAATTTGTGAATT
>JBIKRY010000134.1:0-12060 GCA_044348925.1 Bernardetiaceae bacterium | reverse complement strand
AATTATTACCATAAACTTTTCCACATCTTTTTCTGCCAAGCATATTTTATGGTGCTTGGCAATGCTGCAAACCAATATTTGTTGAGTTCGACTGCAAAAGATGGTTGCATATAGCAATTTATTACGCAGGATTCGCAAGCTGCATAACGTCCTTCTTGTTTGACCAATGCCTGTACTTTTGGCGAATGATACAATTCGTACAAATTATTTTCAATAGCAATTTCTTCCATTCCCAAATGATAGCAAGGCAAAACTAATTTGTTAAATGGTGAAATAACTACCGTAGAACTTCCTGCACGACAAATCGGATTTTGCGTATGGTTGCCACCATCTTGTCGTAATACCAAAAATGCTTCATTCAAATATACATTTTTTTGTTTTGCCCAATATTTTAAGGTTTGTAGGGTATTTGGCGAAAGTTCTTGGCGGGTTTTTATGGCATTATAGGCAAAAACAGGGTTTAAAATTAGCAATAGATTGTTTGGCAAACAGATTTCTTTCCAAACTTGTTCTATTTGTTGCACATTATCCTCAAAAACAGTGAATAAAATATCAGGTCTTTCGCCTAATTTCATTGCTATTTGTATAGATTGCAATACAAAATCAAAACAATTTACTTTGCGAGATAAATTATGCTCCTCACGAATTGGCGAATCTAATGAAAAATGTAACATATCTACCAATCCTTTTAGCTTTTCTGCATGTTTGGGGTATAGCAAACAATTTGTGGTAAGCGTAGTAATAAATTTATATTGCTTTGCAAGTTGTAATAATTCGGCAATTTTTTGGTGCAATAATGGCTCACCACCCGTAAAATCTATTACTTTTACGCCTAATTTTTTTAGAGATTTGAAATTTTGTTCTGCATCTGCAAGAGTAACATAAGGAGAAGGTTTTTCCCAAATATCACAAAAATCACAGGCAGCATTGCAACGATAGGTAACATAATAATTGCATAAAATTGGGTGCTGAATAAGTTGCATAGTAAAAAATTAGCAAATATAAATTTTATTGTAGCAAATATAAGTATAAGTAAGGAAACAAAGAGGCAAAATTTACAAAGAAAAATAGAATTTATTTTGTCTTATTACCTAATATAACGTAAACTACAGAGTAAATCCTACTAATGTAAGTTACATAGCAACTTACATTTCATTCGCCTAAAGGCGAATATGCCGTTACTACGCAATTTTTTACAATTTTCTTTGCTTATATGCAAAGGTTTTATAAATTGCCAAACTTTATTATTTTATTATTTCGTAATTTCTTACAAAATAATAAAAATATCTATAAATAGCTAAAAATTACAAAAAAAATAAAATATGTGTTATTTTTTAGCACTTTTCATGTATAAATAGTGTTTGGAAATAGTATTAGGATTTGTAACAAAGTTTTTGGAAATTACTTAGTTGTACTGTAGGCTTTAGCCTACAAGGTATTTTGTAGGCAAAACTTAGCATACAAATTACACTACAAAACGTATATTTAGCAATAAACTTTTAAAAACTTGTTTAATTAATGTAAGTTGCGTAGTACGTAGCTCCAGCTACGTACAATCGTAAAAACAAGTATATTTTACCTAAAAATTTATGTATTTGGGTCTAAAATGTTTTATTTATGTAATAAATCTTGTACGGAACTGGAGTTCCGTACTACTACGCAACTTAGATTAACTAGCAAAAATTACAAAATTTATTTTAACGATTCGTATAAACACAAAATCAAAACTATGCACTACGGAGAAGAATTTAGAAAATATGCTATCAAGCATCAAGGTATAAGTAGCCTCACTATGGATACCTATATCAATAATGTAGCAGGTGTCAGCAATATGACTCGGTCAGTAATTGAGGAAAGACCTACTAATTTTCGGGAGATAGATGTTTTTTCACGTTTAATGGCAGACCGTATTATATTTTTAGGTTCTGCGATTGATGATTATTTGTCTAATATTATTATTGCACAATTATTATTTTTGGAATCTACAGATGCTCGCAAAGATATTTTGATGTATATCAATAGTCCAGGTGGCTCTGTGTATGCAGGTTTGGGTATTTATGACACTATGCAATTTATCAAACCTGATGTTGCTACCATTTGTACGGGTATGGCTGCGTCTATGGGTGCAGTATTATTGTGTGCAGGTGCAGACGGCAAAAGGTCAGGTTTGCAACATTCGCGGGTGATGATTCACCAGCCAATGGGTGGTGCTCAAGGGCAGGCTTCAGACATTGAAATTACGCATAGAGAAATTCAAAAACTGAAAAAAGAATTATACGAAATTATAGCTTTACATAGCAAACAACCATACGAAAAAGTTTGGGCAGATTCTGACCGAGATTATTGGTTGATTGCAGAAGAAGCTAAAGAATATCGTTTGATTGATGAAGTATTGACAAGACGCAGTACCGTTGGACAATAAATAAACATAGTCCTCAAAAAACTATTTTTTGAGGACTAAAGTCTATGCTACAAAATTTTTATAAACTCTATTAGTATTTATGTCATCTGCCCACAAAAATCTTAGTACCCATTCCGACAAAAATTTATTTGATGTTTCGAGCAAAAAATTTGCTATTGTTGTTGCAGAATGGAATAGCGAAATTACCGAAGCCTTATATACAGGTGCGTATAATTCCTTACTTAGCTACCAAGCCAAAGCCGAAAATATTATTCGATATGATGTCCCTGGTAGTTTTGAGTTGAGTTTAGGCACACAGTTGGCTGCACAACGCACAGATATTGATGCCGTTATTGCTTTAGGTTGTGTAATTCAAGGCGAAACTCGGCATTTTGATTTTATTTGTATGGCAGTAGCTAATGGAATCACAGAAGTTGGTTTAAAATATAATAAACCTGTAATTTTTGGCGTCTTGACTCCCGATAATCAGCAGCAAGCAATAGACAGAGCAGGCGGAAAACACGGAAACAAAGGCGAAGAAGCAGCAATTACGGCTATAAAAATGTTAGCATTGGTCTAAAATTTTAAACAAAATAAGTATAGTGTTTATGAATAATTTGTATAATAGACTTTAGTCTATTTTTAAGTAGTTGAAAATGAATAACTTGCACAGACTAAAGTCTATGCTACAGCAATTATTCATAAACTCTAATGTTTACAAAATGTCATCTTAAAAAAAGATGACATTTTATCATTTTTTGTATTTTACAATTCTCATTTGATGTTAAAATATACAAAACCATTTTTAGAAAAAATAGAACTTTTTTTAACGAGTCTTGGCTATAAATTACGTTATGAAAAAGGTAATTTTAAAGCAGGATACTGTGTATTAAATTCTGATAAAGTGATTGTAATTAACAAATACTTCACTTTGGAAGGTCGTATAAATTGTTTGGTAGAAATTATTAAAAATTTAGATTTGGATAAAAGTAGGTTGGAAGAAAATCAAGCTACATTTTTAACTGCAATAGGAATTTAGGAAAATGCGTAGAATGTATGCAATGTAAATTTGTAGCATGAACTCTAATATTAGGTATTATTTGTCCGATTTGCGAGCAATAAACTTACAAGCAAACAAATACTACCCGATATAACAATGAAAAAAGTTTGTGCAGAGTGCATCAAAAATGCTAATTCCATACTTTGTTGCTCTGTAGTGCCATAAATAACTAAAGTGCTACCAATAAAATAATGATATACACCTGCCGAACCCGCAGGAGCAGGAATAATTACACTCACAGCACTCATTACCAAAATAGCCAAGCCACAACGTATGCCCAAAAAAGAGGTTTCTTGCAAGGTAAAAAACAAATAATAAGACGTTAGACAATAACAAACCCAAATAGCAATGGTATGCAAAGCAAAAATAAACTTGCTACGCCTGTCTAATTGCAAAACACCAAGCAAACCATCTTTTAAGCCAAGAATAAAACTTTCTATTTTTTGGTAAATGGCTAATTTTTGTAATTGTTTGCGAAAAACAAAAACTATTCCCAACATTACAAGCCCAAATACTGCTATAATGCCAAGAATGATAAATTTTTGGGAACTATTTTCTGTTGTATTTCCCGACAAACCGTCCATAATAAATGTACCAATTTTATCAAATTCAACAAAAATAATACTTATTGTAATCAACATCATACACAACATATCGATAACTCTTTCGGCAATTACTGCCCCAAAAGAAATATTTACAGGAACTTTTGCAGTACGTTGCAGAATGGCACAACGCGTAAATTCACCAGAACGTGGCACAGCCAAATTTGCCAAATAACCAACCATTACTGCCAAAAAAGTACGAAAATTACCTGCTTGATAGCCTAATGGTTTTAGCATAATATTCCACCGAGCAGCACGACTATAATGGCTAAACAAATAGATAAAACCCGAAACTATTACCCAAAAATAATTGATATTTTTAAATTTTTCGAGCATCTCGCCAATCGGCTGATTGCGATACAAATACCAAAATAACAAAACCGCAAAAGCAGTCGACAAAAGATATTTAACAACAGAAATAAAATTTATTTTCATGAGGAAATAAAGGAATAAAATATTTGCTAATAAATCTATTAACAAATTGATTTACAGATAATTAAATAAAAAACGAAGAACTAATCTTTTTGCATATCTACTGAAGATTCATCACTGACATACAAAGAACGAAAAGCCCCTTTGACATTGGTATCATTTCCAATAACGGTTTTTCGCAAAATAATATTTAATAGATTAGCATTGGAACAGACTATAGATGTTTGCACAATGCAAGAGTTAATCGTGGTATTGCTACCAATAGACACATAAGGACCTATAATAGAATTAGAAATTTTAGTATTTTCTCCGATACTTACAGGTGGAATTAAGATGGTATTGTGGTATTTTTCGGGTTGCACTATCTCAAATTTTTCTTGCTTGAGCATCACTTCATTGGCTTCTAATAAGGTTTCTTTGCAACTACAATCGTACCAATGATTGACCTCTACAGTTTCAAAAACCTCCCCTGCTTTTAGCATTTCGGTTAGTGCATCTGTCAAATGGTATTCGCCTTGTGTTTGCTTTTTGTTTTCTATATTTTGCCCAATAGCTTCTAATAACAAAGACACATTCCTAATTTTATACAAACCTACTAATGCTAAATTAGATTTAGGAATTTTGGGTTTTTCGGAAAACTTGCTTACTTCGCCTTTTTTATTAATTTCTACAATGCCAAATGCCGAAGGTTTATCTACTTTGGTTACGCCAACTGTAGATGTTTTATTGCGAATAAATTTTTTGGTATCTAAGCTCGAGATAGTGTCGCCAAAAATGAGCAAAACTTCAGGCTCGTTGCTAAAAAATTGACGTGCTGTCCACACTGCATGGGCAGAACCTAAACGTGGCTCTTGAATAATAAACTCTGCTTTGATACGTTTTTTGTACCGCATACGCACATATTGCTGCACTTTATAGCCTAAAGAACCTATTACAAACACAAAATTATCGATGCCTGCTTGCATTAAATCATCTATAATATGCCCTAAAATAGGCTTATCAGCCAAAGTTAATAGACCTTTTGGCTGTAAATTGGTAGGTTGGGTAGTTTTGGAGCCTACGCCTGCAACAAGAATAATAGCTTTCATTGTATATGCCTAAATGATGAAGTAAAAAAATAGTAGCAAATGATAATTTAGATGCTTATTATTTTTTTTTCAACAAAGGTAATATTTTCTATCCAAAAAATAGGAATTTGTAAAACAAAAAACAAAAATCCAATAACTCTCTTTTAGATTTGTTGTATGCAATAAAATTTCAATTTTATTGCATACAACAAAATTCTTGTTTTTTTTTATTTTCCTTACATTCTCAAAAATTTACCTCTATACGTTATTTTTTCTTTTCCTTTTCGCACTTGCAATACATAGACATACATACCTGAAGCAAGTCCTTCAAAATTAAAATTTTGTTGGTAATTTGTTGTTTCGTAAATTTTTGCACCTGTTAGTGCATAAATAGAAAGTTCGGAATTTGGATAATTTTCTAAGCCAATAATTCGCCAAAAAGGAAAAGTAATATCGGTATTAGTAAGTAAGGTTGGAATTTTTAAGCAATTAGTTATACTCGAAATAGTAGTTTCCAAACTATATATTTTGCCTGTACAACCATTGGCTAAAGTTTCAAAAACTGTAATTTTTCCTGTTCCTATTCCAAACCAATTTACAAAAATTATGTTGGATTTGATGCTTTTATTTGACTCCATAATTTCACCGTTTTTTATGTTCCAAATATATCTCGAACTTGGATTATACGATAAATTGGTGCCGAGTTGGTAAGCAATATTTTGGGAAAATTCGCAAGGATTGCTGTTTCCTTTCAGCTCTAAAGTACTATCGGGTGATGACAATATTTGTACTTGCAAAGTATCCGAATTGCCTGCACATTTATCGGTTTGTGTTACGCTATTTTCTGTAACCCATAAAAATCTGTTAGCAGTAGTAGGAAAGTTATTTGACCAATTTACGCTAACTTTATTTTGGTTTTGTTTGCTAATTACGCCTCCAATACTATTCCAAATATAGCTACTTCCATTGGTAAAATTGGTTTCGTAGCTTATATTTTGACCGTCTTGCTCGCAAATTAGTGTTTTTCCTACAGGTTTGCTTGGTTTTAAAACCTGCTGTATTTGTATATCTAAACGAATGGTATCTAAACAACCTGCTGTATTTTGTAAAATAGCACGAACAAAACTTTGTTTATTGGTAGCAACATCACTATTTCCCCAATCTACCAGAATGCTATCTTTTACGTTTGTATTTTTGATAATTCCACCCGAAATAGACCAAAAAATTTGGAAAATATCTTTGCTTAGATTATGTATTTTGTAACTACTATTGTTGGAATTTGGACATACAAATTGACTACCAATTAAGGTATATTTTTTGATAGCAGGTAATACAGTTATACGAATGCTATCTACTTTTTTACATCCCGAATCTGGAAATTTTGTAGTTAATGCAAACCGAAAAATTAGCGGTGTAGTTGCCAAATTTACAAAAGTAAAAATAGGATTTGCACTATGTATATTGCTTAAAACTTCTGTAATTTTTAGGTTTTTGAGCATTGGATTGGACTCTTTGGCATTATTCAAACTCCATAAAAATTCATAATTTTCAGGGGCATTTGCGGGCATTTTATTACCCAATGTTATACTTCTATTGCTACAAATTACAGAATCTTTGCCTGCATAAAATTCTATTTTGGGATATACTGTTACGTTTATACTGTCTGTATAAATGCAACCTGTTTCTGTATTTTGTGCCTCTACATAATAGGTATGTGTGCTAATTTTGGAATTTTTAGTTAGGTTTGTCAATGTAGGGTTTGCAATATTTTTGTTAGAAAATAGCAATAAAGTATCTATATTATTCACTTTTTCAGACCAAACATACACATAATTTTTTAATGGTTTTGAGCCTATTTCTATTTTTTGGTTATGACAAATCTGTTTATCCATTCCTGCTAATTTTGTAGTAGTAGCTTGTAAAGCCTGTATTTTTACCTCTACTTGTATGCTGTCTTTGCAACCCAAACTGTTTTGCAAAATGGCTTTTACGTATGCTTTGTGGTTGGTATTGCCCCAATCTATGGAAACCCCTGCCCCTTCTGCTGCTGGGCGTGGAGTTGCCACGCCACCAAAAACTTGCCATTCGACTATGCTAACTCCTTTCCCGATAGAAGAGGGGGTAATGGTATAAATCATATTTTTTGCAAACGGACAAACGGCATTACTACCTATGAGGCTTGCTTGTATTTTTGGTAAAACTGAAATTACAACGGTATCATAGATACTACAATTATTTTGCGTAGCCTTGAGAATATAGGTAAGTTTTTGCACACTATTTGTCGTATTTTCTAGTTTTAGCAATGGTTTGAGTACCTTGCTACTGTCTAAACCTGTGCTGGGAGTCCACGAATATGCAATGCCACTTGTTTGTACTTTTGGGCTTAATCGTATAGTTTGCAAATGGCAAATGGTGCTGTCTTTGCCTGCCGAAATTGGTTGTAGGGCAGGAAATACAGTTACTAAAACAGTAGTAGAATCTTTGCAACTTGTGTTTATATTTGTTACAAGCAATTTATAGCTAATTTTTCTTAGTGTATCTTCTTGATTAGCAAGTATTACTGTTGGATTTGCTATGTTTGGATTGGACAAGCCTATGGCAGGAGTCCAACGATAAGCAAATCCTGTTTGTGGATTTGTACCTAAGTTGCCAATTTCATTGCTACACAAATTTAGCTTGTCGATGCTCGTGGCTTTTGGTGTTGCTTGTACGATTACGGTTTTAGTAAACTCGCAAGCACCTATTTTTACGCTTACGTTATAACTACCTGCTTGCGTGTAAGTTTTTGTAGGATTTTGCACAGTTGCGGTGCTGCCATCGCCAAAATTCCAACTATAGGTTTCATGGATATTGGGCGAAGTGGCTGCAAAGTTGATACTTAAGGTATTGCAAGGTT
Source organism: Bernardetiaceae bacterium (assembly GCA_044348925.1). GTDB lineage: Bacteria > Bacteroidota > Bacteroidia > Cytophagales > Thermoflexibacteraceae > JAAFKA01. Next base: position 3,602 of record JBIKRY010000134.1, on the reverse strand, counting down.
GCGAAAAGGTAAAGTCTTTGTAAACTCCTCCAAGAAAGTTGGAGGGGAAAGTGGGTAAATAATTTGGAATAGTTGGGGTAAAATATCTGTTAGGTTCTGTACGAATATTACATAATCTACCTCGTAAATTTGGTGATTGAATAACTAAAATAGAATCTTGTTGGTAATTATCATATGTATAAATTTTACCGTCGGGTGCTAATCGCAAATCATTAGCACCATTATATCTTTTATTATTACAACTCAGAACAGGGATAAGAGAATTATTAATAGCAAGTTCATTGTTATCAATCAAATCATATTGCATAAGAGTTACACAAGAATTATTAGCAGACATAAACATTCTTCGCCAAGTGTATAATTTTGTATCATCAGGTGAAAAAGCCACATAGAACATTTCACTAAATAAATCTTTGAAAATGATTCTATTGGATAGCTTTCCTGAAATAATATCAAAATCGTAGAGAACCCCAAAAGTATTATTACGGGCTTCTTCATAGAAGAATAATTTTTTACCAGTTGTAGAAAATTTTAATAACTTATTCTCCCATAGTTCTGAAGGTCCAATTGTTGTTATTACAGGCATTGGTAAATTTATTCCATCCACTTTGTAAGCATAAAAATTGCTCGTCCATCTTTCGTGAACCACTACCCAAAAACTTTTACAGTCACCCGATAAAGTTGCTGTAATACCATCCCATACCTTAGAAACAAGGGGTATATTTTTTTGCGTAATATCCCCTAAACCATTATTTAAACGCATATCTACAATACTATAAGATAAACCTTTTATAGCACCATAATTTGTAAATATATAGTATAAATTAGGATTTGCCAAATTAGGAATAATAATAACAGTTTGGTGTTCTACATAAATTGTTCCTTGTGTAGCAAGAAATGAGCCATTAGGCATTTTATTATAAGTCCTATCATAAGCATTTTTTCCATCAGAATAGAATAGTAAATTTCCATTTCTATCTGAAATACTTGCTATGTTTGTATTTCGTTCTGTATTTGGAATAGAGCTTACTGTTATTGGAGTGGTATTAAAATTCCATTGCTTATCCGTAAAAATCCAATTATTTGCCTGTTTTTGAGCAGTAATAGGTAAGTGAAACAGAATAAAAAAAATAGTATAAATTATAACTTTCATAAGTTTTGGGTTTAAAGATGACAGAACAGAAAAATCTATATAATTCAGATAATAGACTAATTTTAAGTAGTCTATTATCTGAATTAATTATTGAGTTATAAAACTATCATCCATATTTTTAGAGCTTCTAAACGACGTGATTCATATCGTGTACCAACAAACTCTGGTGCAGAATACATACTTGTCCAACCTATATTTTGTAAGTGAGCTTGATAATAGACATTAGTTGCAAAACCACTTGTGTAAATATTACTATTTATCCAAAATCCTTCTATTCTCGTATTGTAATCTATTGGTTGATAACAATCACGGGTTTGGTCATAATAATACTGTACGTGCATACCATAAGTAAATGGTGGAACATTATTATATGGATTGATATTAAAATTGAAAGATGTCAAGGTTTTATTTTGAAATGTAGTTCCTAACATATTACCAAGCCCTACAGTTTGATAACCTATACCGTTAATAGTTCCTGAATAACTTATGCTATAAGTTGCAAGTATCTTACTTGCTTTTTGCCATTCTTGAAACTCTTTACTTTTACGGGCTTGCATGGTCATACTACCTGTTTTTAAGTCATAGGTATTCTTGATTTTGTCTAATAAGGTATTTCCATGTTGTTTTATTACGTCCTTTAAGAGTGTAGGATAAATTGCAGTATCTAATGTGAGTAAGATTTCGCCTGACGGTACTCTTACAAACTTAAATTCTTTGGTTTCTGAAACTAATTCAGCATCATTTTTCTGAATTTGTGGTTGCACCACATTTTCCTCTGCTTGGCTACAACTTGTTATACCAAAACCTAAGACAGCAAAAGTAGCTGCTAGAAAAAGATTTTTACTAAGATTTTTAATTTTAAAAAACATTGTTTTAGTAATTTAGAAATGAGATTAAATTATTTAACTTTGATGGCCACATAATCAGTTGGTAAATATACTTTCCAAGTCTTAAGTTACTTGGAAAATAGTTTATTTTTTGACAAAATTTTCACTAATTAAAAATGTCGTTATCTAACTCTTGTGTATTGCAATATCACGCCACAAAAGTATAAGCATTTTTTTTGAAAAACTAAAAAATTTAGTACCTAAGTACGGTACTTTTGAAAAAACTTATTTAGTTAGTAGTGTATTATAATTTTGTTTTTTATTAAAATATTTATACAAAAATGAATTTCTCTTGCTTTTTTTTTCAAAATATACTTTCTTTGCAACGTAAAACACTAAAATATTACACACTCCCATGCAAATACTCCAAAAAATCAAAGCATTAAGAGAATACAGAAACCTTACACAAGAGAGATTTGCTAAGATGCTTGGTATGTCTGTTTCAGGTTATAAAAAATTGGAATTAGGTATCAACAAAGACATTGGTTTGCTTACTTTAGAAAAAATAGCTATTGCATTAGATACCACAGTGCCTATTTTAACCGAATATAGCAATGACTTCATAGAGCCAAACAGCACAGTATATTTACAATCACAAATGATAGAAAGATTGCAAAAAGAAGTTTGGAAATATAAAATGCAGGCTCTCATAGCCCAATATAGCATAGAAAAAATAAAAAAACCTATGTTTTATCCTCCACAAAGTACCATGTCGACTATAGTCTATATTGCAAATGTTATAGAAGATATAGAAACAAGGTTGCAAAAAATACGTGCAGTACGAAAAAAGTTAGAAAAAACAAAACTGCTTTTTGATAGCCTACAAGTACAAAATAAACAAGTAAAAATGCCTCCATATATTCCTACCCTACAAATAAATACCGTTTTGCAAAAGTAAGATTAGATATTCGAGCAGAAATATTACCCAACTTGAATTATTATTCCTATTTTTGTTACTTTCTTTGAATTTAGCAATGAATATGTATATTTGTGTAATAGTACATAAAATACTTGTATTAAATTAGTCAAACCCAAATAACTATATCATTTCACAAACTAAAACTAACTCTGATGGCTAAAATCTTAATTATAGACGATGAAAAAAGCATACGTTACACGTTAAAAGAAATTTTGGAATACGAAAAATATGAAGTTTCTGAAGCAAAAGATGGCGAAGAAGGACTGACTATGATAGAACAAAATGACTATGATATTGTATTATGTGATGTGAAAATGCCAAAATTAGATGGTTTACAAGTCTTAAGTCGAGCTATGGAATTGGGCAAAGATACGCAATTTATTATGATTTCGGCACACGGAAATATAGAAACCGCCGTAGAAGCCACTAAAAAAGGTGCGTATGATTTTATCCAAAAACCACCAGATTTAAACCGTTTGCTCTTAACAATTCGCAACGCATTAGATAAATCTAATTTAGTAGCAGAAACCAAAACTTTAAAGAAAAAAGTATTTAAAGGTAGCGAAATTATTGGCGAATCTGAAGCTATTAGAAAAGTAAAGGAAGAAATAGACAAAGTAGCACCAACCGATGCAAGAGTCCT
>JBIKRY010000133.1:0-12128 GCA_044348925.1 Bernardetiaceae bacterium | reverse complement strand
TGGATAATTAAAAGTTTTTCTATAATTTGCCAACTCTTGACAGAAAGGTCTGAACTATATTTTTTGATTCGCATTCACAAATATAGCTACTTTTTGTCAAGAAATTTTTAACTCAAACAGCTTCTAACATTTTTGCAAAGCTAAAAGGAATAAAAGTATAATTTGCTTAATTAAATTACAAAAATAATATAATTAAGCAAATTACTTACACAAAGTTATACAAAGAATAAATTTTGCCTTGTTTCAGGTAAATTTTCTGTACCAAACTAAAAATTAATCTCCACCAAAAAGTATTTTTTGCCATTTTGTAGCAACAAATAACTTCCTTTGAGTAGTTGAAAATCAGGTTTTTGCAAACCTTGTTCTACAGTAATTTTTTGTTTGTTGATACTAATTCCATTATTTTGAATAGCTTTTTTTACATCTCCTTTAGACATTCCTATCACGTTAGCTACCAATTCAACAGTATTGCTAATTTCACCAAATTGTTCTTTTGTATAAGTTATACTTGGAATACCAACAAAAACTTCGTTTAATGTTTGGCGGTCTGTTGATTCAAAATCTTCCAGAGTTGCTTTTCCAAACAATAAATTAGAGGCTTTTTGTGCATTAAGCAAAGCTGTTTCGTTATGCACTCTGCGTGTCAAGTCTTCTGCTAAAATCTTTTTCAAGGCATTAGGATTATTTGCGTGTTCTGCCTCCATTGCTTCTATTTCTTCTTTTCCAAACAAAGTTAAAGCACGCAATAATTTTGGAATATCTTTGTCATCAATATTGAGCCAAAATTGGTAAAATTTATAAGGCGAAGTCATTTCTGCATCTAACCAAACATTACCAGATTCTGATTTTCCAAATTTTGTGCCATCAGCTTTTGTCAATAATGGCGAAGTAATTACAAAAGCATCGCCACCATCTTTTCTACGGATAAGTTCTGTACCTGTTGTCATATTGCCCCATTGGTCAGAGCCTCCCATTTGTAGCTTACAATTTTTGTTTTTGTAAAGCCAATAAAAGTCGTATCCTTGAAATAATTGGTAAGAAAATTCGGTAAAAGAAATGCCTGTTTCCATACGATTTTTTACAGAATCTTTGCTCATCATATAATTTACGGTAATATGTTTGCCAACATCTCGCAAAAATTCCATAAGATTAAAATTCTTAAACCAATCATAATTATTGAGTAATTCGGCAGAGTTTTCGCCACAATCAAAGTCCAAAAATTTTGCTAATTGTGCTTTGACGCCTGCAATATTTTCTTGTAATTTTTCTTCAGACAAAAATTGACGTTCTGTAGATTTGCCCGAAGGGTCGCCAATCATACCTGTTGCACCACCTACCAAAGCAATAGGCTTGTGTCCTGCTATTTGCAAATGTTTTAGCAACATTATTTGCACAAAATTTCCAATATGTAAAGATTTTGCGGTTGGGTCAAAACCTATATAACCTGTTGTTAGTTCTTTTTGGAGTTGTGCCTCTGTATTAGGCATCGAATCGTGCAATAAACCTCGCCAGCGAAGTTCATCGATAAGATTTTTTTTCATGGTCAAATACTTTTTGTAAGAATTGAAAACGCACAAAGTTATTATTTTTTCTAAGATATACAAAAAATGCTTTCTCAATTAGGTTTTCCACATCAAAATTATTTTAACCACATAGTAACATAGATACATAGAAAATAAGATATACAAAAAATGCTTTCTCAATTAGGTTTTCCTCATCAAAATTATTTTAACCACATAGTAACATAGATACATAGAAAAATAGAAGTTAATGAAGGTCATATAAGTAGAAAAATTGTGTAAATCTGCGTGTTCTGTGTTTAATATTTTAGCAGTAAGATGAATTTTATTACATAAACCTTACTTTTAAATTGTGATGCGGAAAACCTATTCTTAATTAGGTTTTCCGCATCTTTTTTTTAATGTGAACTACAGATTAAAATCCTACTAATGTAAGTTGTATAGCAACTTATAATTTACCATAATTACCAAATTATTTTTAACCGCAAAAGCATTTTTTTCTTTTCAAAAGATAGATTAGCAACAAATATTTTATAAGTTTGTGCCTATAAACAGGTAGAGTTTGAAATTTTATGGCATAGATTTTTGCTTGTATGTGGTAAATTCCATAGACAAAAGTTTATACCACAAAATTTTACAAGCCCTATTTTACCAGAAATAGAATACTTGTAGATAGATTCTTTTTGTTGGCTTAGTTTATTCGAGAACTTAATTTCCAAATACTATAAATCTAAAGCAAATGAAATTTGATAGTGCTAAAATTTTTCCGCATATTCTTTGCATACTTATCTTGTATGCACTTACTATTATTTATTTTAGTCCCGAATTTTTTGAAAATAAAGGATTAATCAAGCCTGATATTGTTCATTATGAAGGTGGCTCTAAAGAAGTAGTAGCCTATAATCGTAGCCACAATGACCAGACTCTTTGGACGGGAGCTATGTTTAGTGGTATGCCTGCCTATTTGTTGCACGCCGAGTTTTCGGAGCAGCCTGTAACTTTTATGGAAAAGTTGGCAAAAGGGATTTTTTTCCATTATACAGATGCAAGTTGGTTTTTTGCAGCCCTTATTTGTAGCTATATTGGTTTGCTGTGTTTTGGGGTTTCGCCTTATTTGGCTTTGATTGGAGCTGTTAGTTTTGCTTTGAGTACCTACAATTTGGTAATTATTGGTGCGGGGCATATTACAAAAATTAGGGCAATAGCCTATGCACCTTTGGTATTAGGTGGTATGTTTATGGTTTTGCGAAAAGAGGAATTACGCCAAAAATTACTTGGTTTTGCTGTTTTTGCAATGGGTTTGGCTTTGGAATTGCGAGCAAATCATATTCAAATTACGTATTATTTGGCGGTTATTTGTGTTATTTTTGGGCTTAGCGAATTGTTTTTTTCGTGGCAAAATAAGCAACTGAAACCGTTTTTTTTGTCTTCGAGTCTGTTAATTTTTGCAGCAATTTTGGCTTTAGGTACTGCAGCAGGTAGATTAATGATAACTGCCGAATATGGCAAATATTCCACACGAGGCAAAGCAGAATTGAGTAGCAATGCAGACGAAAAAGGGACTAATGCCGAAAAACAAGATGGTTTAAGCAAAGAATATGCCTTTGGCTGGAGTCAAGGTATTGGCGAAACTTTAACCTTATTAATTCCAAATTTATATGGTGGCTCGAGCAACGAAAAACTACCAAAAAATGGCGAAACGTACAAAAAACTCACCGAATTGGCACAAAGTGGACAAATTCCCGCAGGACAAGTAGATGCCTACGCCAATCAATTTCCTTTATATTGGGGTAATCAACCATTTACCTCCGCCCCTGTGTATGCAGGTGCTATAGTCTGTTTTTTGTTTGTTTTGGGAATGTTTGTATTGGATAATAGGCTGAAATTTTGGCTTTTGGGTGGTTTTTTAATTACCATGATGTTTTCTTGGGGTAGCAACTTGGCTTGGTTTAACTATGCCTTTTTTGATTATTTACCTGGTTTCAATAAATTTAGGTCAGTTTCTATGGCGTTGAGTTTGTCGGTTTTAGTAATGGCAATTATTGGAGTTTTGGCATTACAAAAAGTATTGGAACAAAAATTTAGTGAGGAAGCACAAAAACAACTTTCTTTTGCTTTGGGTGCTACTGCTGGTTTTGCTTTGTTGATGTGGCTCATGGGCAGTATGTTTTTTGATTTTGCAACCCCTAATGACGACCAATTTGGCACGTTGGCAGAGGCAGTGAAGGCAGATAGAAAAGCAATTTTCAAATCTGATGCTTTACGGGCTGCTTTCTTTATTATTTTGGCAGGAGTTGCTATCTGGTTGCATTGGAAAAACAAAGTTTCGGCTATTTTGGTTATGGTTGCCATTGGTTTTTTGAGTACGGCAGACGTTTGGGGGGTAGGAAAACGCTATGTTAATGATTCCAAATTCCAAGAAAATGTCCAACGCATAGCACACCAAAAAAGTCCTGCTGACGAAGAAATTTTGAAAGATAAAGATTTGAGTTATAGAGTAATGAATTTTCAAAACCCCTTTAATGACTCCGAAACATCTTATTGGCACAAATCTGTAGGAGGTTATTTTGCTGCAAAACTTCGCCGTTATCAAGAATTATTTGAAAGACAACTCGAAAAACAATTACAACAAGTAGGCGGAGATTTGAAAGCCTCGCAAACTAATTCGAGTACACCAAATTTCCAAAATTACCATATTCTTAATATGTTGAATGCCCGATATTTTAAATTTGGGGACGAAGCAAATGCAGTTTTACGCAATCCTGCTGCTTTGGGCAATGCGTGGTTTGTGCAAAAAATAGAAACCGTAGAAAGTCCAGACGCAGAAATGGCAAGTTTAGACAAACTTAATACCAAAACAAGTGCTGTAATAGATACCAAACTGTTTCCGATTTCGCAAACAAGTTTCTCTGTTGATAGCACTGCGTCTATTCGTCTAAACTCTTACAGTCCAAAAGAATTACAATATGAAAGTAATAACACAAATAAAGGTTTTGCGGTTTTTTCAGAAATTTATTATCCCGAAGGATTTGATATTACTATAGATGGGCAACCAACTACTTGTGTACGAGTAAATTATGTATTGCGTGGTATGGAAATTCCTGCGGGTAAACACCAAATCCGTTTTGTTTTTAATCCAAAATCTTATGCAACAGGTAGCACTATTACAAGTATTGCTTGTATGTTGTTAGGGCTATGTTGTGTGGCTGCAATTGGTTTTTCAGTTTGGAAAAAACAATAAACTCACAAAAAAACAAAAAAGCATAACAAGCAAAAAAGAAACATAAAGATAAAAGTTAGGCAAAAATAATGTATCAATAAATTTTTGCCTTTCAAAACTTTATTTATCTTTGGGCAAACCAAAACCATTTACATAAAATCTATTATTTACAAATTTATTTCTTAATTTCTAACCAACAATTCCAATGGCTTATATTCAAAACATTGTTGCAAGACAAATTTTAGACTCACGAGGCAATCCTACCGTAGAAGTCGATGTAATTACAGAAAATGGACATATTGGCAGAGCAGCAGTTCCATCTGGTGCATCTACAGGCAAACACGAAGCTGTAGAGTTGCGAGATAATGACAAAAAAGTGTATATGGGCAAAGGAGTGTTGCAAGCAGTCAAAAATATCAATGATGTTATCAATGACGAAATTTGTGGTTTGTCGGTTTATGACCAAAATCATATAGACAAGTTGATGATAGAATTAGATGGCACACACAATAAAGCTAAATTAGGTGCAAATGCTATTCTTGGAGTTTCTTTAGCAGTTGCAAAAGCTGCAGCCAAAGAAGCAGGTTTGCCTTTATTCAAATATATTGGTGGGGTAAACGCAAATACTTTGCCTGTACCATTGATGAATATCTTAAATGGTGGAAGTCATGCAGATAATTCTATTGATTTTCAAGAGTTTATGATTATGCCAACAAGTGCTGCTACGTTTTCAGAAGCATTGCGAATGGGTACAGAAGTATTTCATACCTTAAAATCGGTATTAAAATCAAAAAATTACTCTACCAATGTGGGTGATGAAGGTGGTTTTGCACCAAATATCAAATCTAACGAAGAAGCCATCGAAACGGTATTAATGGCAATAGAAAAAGCAGGTTACAAACCAGGGGTAGATATTTTTATTGCAATGGACGCAGCAGTTTCGGAATTTTATGACGAAGAAACAGGCTTGTATCATTTCAAAAAATCTGACGGCAAAAAATTAACTTCAGACGAAATGGTAGATTATTGGACTACTTGGTCAAAAAAATATCCAATTTTATCTATCGAAGATGGTATGGCAGAAGACGATTGGAAAGGTTGGGAAAAACTAACCAAATCTATTGGCAATCAAGTACAATTAGTAGGTGATGATTTATTTGTTACCAATGTAAAAAGATTGCAACAAGGTATCCAAACCAATGTAGCAAATGCTATTTTAGTAAAAGTAAACCAAATAGGTAGCTTAACCGAAACTATAGATGCCGTAAATTTAGCACATAGAAATAGCTATAAAAGCATTATGTCGCACCGTTCTGGCGAAACCGAAGATGCTACCATAGCCGATTTGGCAGTGGCTTTGAATTGTGGACAAATAAAAACAGGTTCTGCTTCTCGTTCAGACCGTATGGCAAAATATAACCAATTATTGCGAATCGAAGAAGAATTAGGCAGTGTTGCATATTTCCCAGGTCGTAAATTCTAAGTATATATTTTATCCACATTCCTACAAATATTTTCTAGAAATAGTTGCAAATGGTTAGTTTTGTAACTATTCCTAGAAAATATTGTTCACTCGTTAAACTTTGTTATATGTTCACTATTCGCACTATTCCAGCCAAACTACAGTATTTGCCAAATAGTCGTTTTCGACAAATTTTGCGTTTTATAGACGAACTTTTTAGTGAGTTTACCGAGGATAATTGTTGGGATAAAAGTGCTACTATAGCCTATTACACGGCATTTTCTTTGGCTCCTACTTTGGTAATTATTATTGCAATAGCCGATATTTTCTTCGAAAAACAAGCAGTAAGTGGCGAAATTTATGGGCAGATTCGCAGTGTAGTCGGCGACAATGCAGCCGAAATTATACAAGGCTTGTTAAAAAATGCTTCAGTAGCAAAAGATATTAGCATAGCTACTATTATTAGTGGTATTACGGCGTTATTTGGTGCTACAAGTGTGTTTTCGGTGCTACACTCTTCCCTAAACCAAATTTGGCAAGTCTATCATACCCACGATACGGGCATTATGGTAATGTTACGACAAAGATTAGTAGCATTTATTATGTTAGTTTCGGTTGGTTTTTTGCTTATTGGGTTAATTATTTTTAATACAGTAATGGATTTTATGTATCTTCATTTTATAGATTTTTTTAATGCACCACCAACTTTATTATTACGAATTAGTCATTCTCTCATATCTTTTGCTTTTATTAGCATTTTGTTTGCCTTAATTTTTAAAATACTTTCTGATGTGCAATTACGTTGGCGAGATATTTGGGCAGGGGCAATTTTGACTGCGGGCTTGTTTACTTTAGGACGATGGGCTATTTCTTTCTATTTATCCCATAGTAACATTAGTTCTATATACGGTGCAGCAGGTTCTTTTGCTATTTTATTGACTTGGATTTACTACTCAACAGTAATTTTATTGCTTGGTGCAGAATTTATCAAAATTTATATTCGATACAATGGAAATACCATCGAAAAAAAGAAAAAAGCCTTTAAAATATATGTTCCAGCACCTGTGGAATAAATCATGTAAATTGCATAGTAACTTATGAGTAAGCTATAATAAAATTTATTTTTCCCGCATTTCGCAACAGCAATGCCTGTGTTGTTCTTGCATATTTCTGAAAAATTGCATTGCGGAACTATTTTCGTGTTGTCTAACTTTTAATTTGGGATTAATTTCTTCTTTCTCCAATTCCAATTCTTTTTGTTCTTCGGCACTAAGAGTTTCTTTCCGCAATATTTCCAAATCTGGTTGCCCCGCATCTACCCAACACGTGTACCAAAAATCTCCCACCATTTGTATTGCAGCACGCATACGCCTTTCGACCTGCCCATGTAATTTTTGGTGGTAAGCCGTAGAAAAATCTTTGGAATATACTCTGGTATTGATATTATTTCGTACTTCGTAGGCATATTTTTCGCCTTCTCCTATGGTTTGTGTAAGTTCTTTCTCGAAACGTAGCACCGAATCTAATGCAAAATGTGCCGACATGACAGCTTCCCAAGCCGTATGCAAAGGTCTTTGCAAATATTGCGATTTTCTATCAAAGAAAAAATCATATTTATCCGAAAATAATTCAGGTAATCGAGATTCCCAAAAGCCGTGAATACCATATTGACCCGATAATTGTCCATTATAATTTTCGGTAGTGTGTAAAGGTACGTTTGCATCACCAATATAATGCCCAATATCTGCCGACAACAACAAAATCTTTTTTTTGTCTTTAGCCTTAAATGCCTCTGTCAAATTTAGCTTCATTTTATAGATATGCCAAGGCACAATGCCGTATGCTTGCAAAGTATCTTCAGTATATTTTTCGACTGCTTTTTTCCAAGTTCGAGGCAATTTATAAATAGCACTATCGCCATATACATCTATATCTATATAATGTCGGGCTGCCTCGCCATCTACAGCATACCGTCTTCGGTCTGGATTTACCGCATTTTCGGTAATATAGCGAATATATTGCTTATAAAACCCTATCATTTCGGGAGGCAAAGTAAAAATCGCCAACCGATTGATTAACTGGTGAGCAAAAAAGCCCCAAGAATAGGTAGTAGTTGGCAACAAAAGAAAACAAGTAACCAAGAAGAAAGGAATTATTTTTTTCATAGCAATTATAGGATATGAATATTTTTTGTAATTTTTTCGGTAAAATTGCAAGTATCATTAAATTTGCAATACTATCTAAATAATTACAAAATAATAGCTATTTTTATTTTATCCAAATTCAACGGCAAAAATTTTGCTACTGAACCCCCAAAAATATTAGCCACTTGCATCAAAGTAGAATATAGGAATAATTTATCGATAAAAAATTGAAAAAAAACGTATAAAAATTTGTATCCTAACAAAATATAACTACCTTTGCAAACCTAAATTACAACAAATACATAGGAATAACACACAGACTTAGCTCAGCTGGTAGAGTACCGGTCTCCAAAACCGTGGGTCGTAGGTTCGAACCCTACAGTCTGTGCAATCGCAAAACCTATAAGGTCTAAAGCCTTGTAGGTTTTCTGTTAAAAATAGTTGTAAAAAATAAAATTACTTATTGTATACTATTTAACTAACTAATAATATGAATCGTGTAGTAGCATTTTTGAAAGAGTCTTATGATGAAATGACCAATCATGTTACATGGTCAAAATATAGTGAACTAAATAACAATACTGTTTTGGTATTAGTTGCCTCTTTGATTTTTGCTATCTTAATAGGCTTAACAGATAAAGCATTCGAAACAGGTTTAGACGCATTCTACAGATCTTTCTAATATAATTCAAGTTATAAATTATAGCACAAATGAGCAGCGAATTACAATGGTATATCTTACGAGTCGTAAACGGACAAGAGAAAAAAGTTAAAGAACACTTACAAAAAGAAGTGGAGATTCTTAAGATGGGAGATTTTGTGGGAAGATTGATAACAAAGACAGAAAAAGTATATCAAATCCGTAAATCAAAAGACGGAAAGACCAAGAAAATAACTACAGAGAGAAACACATTACCCGGTTATGTGATAGTAGAAGCCAACCTAAGAAATGGCGAAGTGTTACATACTATTAGAAGTGTACCCGGTGTCCTAGGCTTCCTAAATGTGGACGGTGCGAAATCCAATGAAATGCCAAAGCCAATGCGTGAATCCGAAATCAATAGACTTATTGGAGACGTAGAAGCAACCGACGAGCATGATGTTAAACACGAACTTACCTTTATAGTAAGTGAAAGAGTAAAGGTCATTGATGGACCATTTAACGGATTTTCGGGGGTTGTGCAAGAAGTTTTTGATGATAAGAAAAAACTAAACGTGGTCGTAACAATATTTGGACGAAATACTCCTGTAGAATTGAATTACATACAAGTTGAAAAAGAGTCGTAAAAATGGCAAAAGAAATAACAGGTTACGTAAAATTGCAAGTGAAAGGCGGACAAGCAAACCCCTCACCTCCTATTGGTCCTGCATTAGGTAGTAAAGGCTTAAATATCATGGAGTTCTGCAAAAGATTTAATGCAGCAACACAAGATAAAATTGGTATGGTTTTACCTGTAGTTATTAGCGTATATGCTGATAAAACTTTTGACTTCGTAATTAAAACGCCTCCAGCGGCAATTATGATTTTAGAAGCTACAAAGTTGAAACTTGGCTCAGCAGAACCAAACCGTAAAAAAGTTGGGAAAATCACTTGGGAACAAGTAAGAAAAATCGCAGAAACAAAAATGCCAGATTTAAACTGTTTTACAGTAGAAGCAGGAATGAAAATGGTAGCAGGTACTGCAAGAAGTATGGGAGTTACTGTAGAAGGTAAAGCTCCTTGGGATAACAAATAATTTTAATTCATTGATTTAAAACTTTTACAGCGAAGTTTTGCAACATGTACTATGTTGTTAAAATCAATACAAAACCAATTATAAAAATGGCAAAATTAACAAAAAAGCAAAAACTTGCAAACGCAAAAGTAGATGCAACAAAAGAATATACGCTGGAGGAAGCAACAGCTTTGGTAAAGGAATTAAACTATGCCAAATTTGACGCATCCGTAGATATCGATGTCCGTTTGGGCGTAGATCCTCGTAAATCTGACCAGATGGTGCGTGGAGTGGTAAGTTTGCCACATGGCACTGGTAAAAAAGTACGTGTACTTGTGCTTTGCACACCTGACAAAGAAGCAGAAGCTAAAGAAGCAGGTGCAGATTATGTAGGATTAGATAACTACATTGCAGACATCGAAAAAGGTTGGACAGACATTGACGTAATTATCACTATGCCTACAGTAATGGCTAAAGTTGGTAAATTAGGTCGTGTGTTAGGACCTCGTGGCTTAATGCCAAATCCTAAAGCTGGTACAGTTACTATGGAGGTTGGAAAAGCAGTAAAAGATGTAAAACAAGGTAAAATCGACTTCAAAGTAGATAAAACTGGTATCATTCATACTGCAGTAGGTAAAGTTTCTTTTGATTCTGAAAAACTTACTGACAACGTGAAAGAGGTTTTGTTGGCTCTTCAAAAATTGAAACCATCTTCTGCAAAAGGTACATATATTCAAACTATATTTATCTCTAGCACGATGAGTCCAAGTATCAAAATCAACAAATCATCTGTTACTGGTATATAAAATTTTTAGAAAGCAATGACAAGAGACGAAAAATATGCAGTTGTAGATAAACTGGCCGAAACATTAAAAGGTACAGAATATTTCTACATTACAGATGCCGGGGGAATGACGGTAGCTCAAACAAATTCTTTTAGAAGATTATGTTTTGAGAAAGGTATTAAGTATGAAGTTTTCAAAAACTCATTAATCAAAAAAGCTTTAGAAAATATTTCTGCGGAAAATCCAAGTGCTGATTTCTCTTCTTTTGGAGATAAAAAAGTATTAAAAGGATTTTCAGGAATTATGTTTGCAAATGACGCAGCAAATTCGGCAGCAAAATTATTGAAAGAGTTTTACGCAAAAAATAAAAAGGTAGCTAAACCTGCATTAAAAGGTGCTTCTATTCGTTTAGATATTTATACAGGACAGGAAAGTTTAGATACATTAGCTTCTATCAAATCTCAAAAAGAAATGGTGGCAGACATCGTATTGGCTTTACAAAGCAGTGGAAATAAATTGGCGGGTATCCTTAAAACTTTGTCTGAAAAAGGCGAAGAATAATGCAAAAGTTATTCTAAATTTTTGAATAACTCGGCAAAATAAGCACAAATAGTTACGGATTTGTTGCTCAATAAATATAACGTACTAAAATAGTACATTTTCAATCTTTTAACAACGAAAAAACTCTTTATAAAAATGGCAGATTTAAAAGCACTTGCGGAAACATTGGTAAATTTATCCGTAAAAGACGTAAAAGAATTAGCTGATATCTTGAAAAACGAATATGGCATTGAGCCTGCTGCTGGAGCACCTATTATGGTTGCTGGTGGTGCTGCTGGTGGTGGAGATGATGCTCCTGTAAAAACTGCATTTGACGTTATCTTGAAAAGTGGCGGACAAGCTAAATTAGCTGTAGTAAAATTAGTAAAAGACCTTAGCGGTTTAGGTTTGAAAGAATCTAAAGACTTGGTTGACCAAGCTCCAAAACCTGTAAAAACAGGTGTATCTAAAGACGAAGCAGAATCTATTGCTACGCAATTAAGAGAAGCTGGTGCTGAAGTTGAGATTAAATAATTTATTACCAAAAAAATAACAAAAAGCCTTACAAAATTTGTAAGGCTTTTTTGTTACATGCAATTTATGTCCTTATATCACTACAGCAATTCCCACTTTGGCACTTTATTCCAATTTTACCCTATAGGCATTTGCCAACTCTTGGTAGAGTTGTGCGAAATTTTCACAGGATTTGAAGAAAAATATAGCTCTGATGTTCTCCCAAAGT
>JBIKRY010000132.1:0-12175 GCA_044348925.1 Bernardetiaceae bacterium | reverse complement strand
ATCAGCCTACAACAAAACTGTATCACGAAACCAACAGACAAGATTTTACAAAAGTGAGTAGCTATATTTATCAAGCATTTTTAGATAATAATTTATCAAAATTTGAGAATTTGGCAAATTTAGCAGCAGAAAATGGACTTTCTGAAAATTTACAAATCCAAAATTTATATGAAATGATGAATTTTGAAAGCATAAGTTTTGATAAAGCAATAGCTACGAGTTTTAAAAAAAAAGTAGAAACGGAAGTTAAATATAAGTCAGAATGTAAATCTGTTGAAAGTGTTTTAACTAAAATTCAAGGCTCTACAACAAAAATTGACAAATCAGAATATAAAACACAAGGTAAAACACCAATTATTTCGCAAGAAAAAATATTTATTTCTGGATATACAGATTTAGAAATTGAGGCTATTACCGATTTACCTTTAATTGTTTTTGGTGACCATACCAAAATTTTTAAATTTATAAATTTTCCTTTTGTGAGAGGTGCTGACGGTGTATGTCTTCTAAAACCTAACTCTAATTATTTTATTCCAAAAGCATTTTTCTATATCATTGAAAGTTTGGATTTTGAGGGACAACAAGATTATACAAGACATTATAAATTTTTATCAAAAACTTTAATTCCCATACCAGATTTCTCTGTTCAGCAAAAAATCATTTCAGAAATTGAAGAAATAGAACAACAAGAAACTTCACAAAAAGAAAGAAAAGAGGTTTTAAAAAGTGAAATTGAAAGTGTTCTTATAAAGATTGAAAGTATCGAAAAAGTGGCTTTAAAAAATATTGCTTTGTTACAAAAAGGAAAAACAATTACAAAATCACAAACAACAATAGGTAAAATTCCTGTAATAGCGGGCGGAAAAGAGCCTGCATATTATCATAATGTTGCAAATGAAAATAAAAATGTCATTACAGTTAGTGCTTCTGGCGCTAATGCTGGTTTTATTAGCTACCATACACAAGAAATATGGGCATCAGACTGTATAACTATTCGGTCTTATAATGAAACTGAAATAAGCACTTACTTGATTTTTAAGTTTTTGGCTATGCAACAAAAAAATATTTATGAGTTACAAAGAGGGCAAGCACAGCCTCACGTTTATGTAAATGATTTAGAAAAAATGAAAATTCCTTTACCACCCTTAGAAATACAAACCCAAATTTTAGCTAAAATTTTAATTTTAGAAACCGAATTAACCAAAATAGCTAAGTTTTTAGACACAGTAAAGGCAATGAAAGAAACAGTTTTGCAAAAGTATTTGTAAAGTAGCTATTAAAATTTTCTCTTGTTTATTGCAAACAGGAGAAATAAAATAGTAAATTTAGGTAAAATTTCTATGCAGAAAATTTGACTGTCTTTGATATTTACAGAAATGAATTCCGAGAAACTTTAAACGTACTATAATTATGGCATTCAGAACTTTTACAGCTGATGATTTAACGCAAAAATTAGGCTTAGAATTAAAAAATGAGGAGTTATTTAGCAAGGTAACACTTATACAACCTTCAAAATGGTTAGAAATGACCTTGAAAATTACGCAAAAAATGCCTAAAATGAGTGAAAAAGCAAAATCAGAGGCAGTTATTTTTCCTATTTTATGGGATATTGCCAACAATAACGCAGATTATTGCACCTTATATTCAGGTGAAACTCTTAATGGAGATAGCAAAAAAGGCTTAAATGGCGAATGTGATTTTATTATTAGCAAAGGCTCAAATATTTTGGCAATGAGTCCACCTGTATTTACTTTGGTAGAAGCTAAAAGGCAACAAACTATCGAGGAAGCTATTCCACAATGTGCTGCACAAATGGTTGGAGCTGAACTATTTAATCAAAAAAAGAATGTGCCTTTGCCACGCATTTATGGTTGCGTTACTTTTGCTGATGTGTGGAAATTTTTAAAATTAGAAAATAATGTTTTAACAATAGATACCAATACTTATTATTTTGATAATATTCCTTTGGTTTTAGGAGTATTGCAGAATATCATAAATTTTTATAAAAATCAAGATGCTTGACCTTAAAATTTGTGTAATTTACGTTGATATTTACGGGAAACTTTAAACCTCAGTTAATATGGCATTCAAACAATATAGTAATTTGGCAGAGGTGCTTTTGGCAAACAAAATGAGTTACCAAAAATCTGTATTTACGATTACCTATCCTTTAACAGTGCCTGATATTTTACAGGAAGACATTAGTTTTACGCTATATGAAGTAGCTTATAATGTATCGGAAGCTGCGATTTGTGAAAACTTAATCTATCCAATTCTAAAAAGTGTTTGGCGAAATTATACCAATGAATTTTCTTTATGGAGTCATTATAGCCTAAAAGTTAATGATGAATTACTTGGAATACCTGATTATGTTTTCTCTAAAAGGTCAGAAAAAGGACAAATCTTTTTTGAAAGTCCGTTTGTGGCCGTCGTCGAAGCCAAAAAAGATAATTTTACAGAAGGCTGGTCACAATGTGCCTTAGAAATGATAACCTTACAACAACTTAATCAAAACCCTGCACAAGAAATCTATGGTATTGTATCAAATGGTGATGTTTGGGAATTTGCAAACCTTAAAAATGATGTTTTTACTACATATCTTAATAAGTTTCAAATCACAGATTTAACAGATTTATATGGTGCTTTAAATACCGTTTTACAGAATATCAAAAGTCAATTACTGCCAATATAAAGTTTCTATCGGAATAAAATCTATGATTTTAAAATTCCCACAAAAAAACCTCTCAAACTTTTCAATTTGAGAGGTTTTTATTTGATTGGTTTGCAAAAATCAAACTTTGATTTCTACATCAACACCACTTGGCAATTCAAGTTTCATCAACGCATCTACAGTTTTTGGGCTGGTAGAATAAATGTCGATAAGACGTTTATAGGTGCAAAGTTGGAATTGTTCTCTTGCTTTTTTATTTACGTGAGGAGAACGCAAAACGGTAAATTTTTCCTTTTCTGTTGGCAAAGGAATAGGTCCGTTTACGACTGCACTTGTAGCTTTTACTGCCTGCACTATTTTTTGTGCCGACTTATCTACCAAATTGTGGTCGTAAGATTTTAGTTTTATTCTTATTTTCTGATTCATCTTATGTTCAATTAGTAAGTTTGTAAGTTAGTAAATTAGTAAGTTTTTTGTTTATATTTTCTATAATAGTTATTAAACGAATAAAACTTATCAACTAAACATTTATACACTTGATAACTTTTAGCAAGTGTATAAATTAGTAAATTTTTAAGTAGTGGAAAACTAACTAAAAATTTACTAATTTACTAACTTAAATAGAATTATTTTCCTCCTTTTACTTTTGCGATAACAATATCAGCAAAGTTTTGAGGTACTTCTGCATAATGGGAGAACGTCAAAGACGCAGATGCACGACCAGACGACAAAGTACGCAAGGTTGTTACATAACCAAACAATTCTGACAAAGGCACATCAGCTTTCAAGATAGTTGCACCACCTTTTCCGTCCATACCTTTCATCATACCACGTCTGCGGTTTAAGTCCCCTGTAATAGGTCCTGTAAAATCATCAGGTGTTACAACTTCTACTGCCATAATTGGCTCCAATAATTTTGGTTTACATTTACGACCTGCTTCTTTGTAGCCAATTTGTGCTGCCAACTCAAAAGACAACGCATCAGAATCGACATCATGGTATGAACCATGGAACAATCTAATTCTCATGCCTGTCAATGGATAGCCTGCCAAAACGCCATTATTCATTGCAGCAGTAAATCCTTTTTGTACAGATGGGATAAATTCTTTTGGAATAATACCACCCACAATATCATTTACAAATTCCAAACCTTCTTTTCCATCTTCTCTTGGTCCAATTTCGAAAGAAATATCGGCAAATTTACCTTTACCACCCGATTGTTTTTTGTAAACTTCTTTATGTTCTACGCTTCCAGTGAAATGCTCTTTGTAAGCTACTTGTGGTGCACCTTGATTCACTTCCACACCAAACTCACGTTTCATACGGTCGATGATAATCTCTAAGTGCAACTCTCCCATACCACGCAAAATAGTTTGACCTGTTTCTTGGTCTGTATTTACACGCAACGTAGGGTCTTCTTCCACTAATTTTGCAATAGCATTACCAATTTTGTCCACATCAGCTTGTTTTTTAGGCTCAATCGCATAACCAATAACTGGCTCTGGGAATGACATAGATTCTAAGATAATTCTACCTCCATTTTCGCCAATTAGCGTATCTCCAGTTCTAATATCTTTGAAACCTACTCCTGCACAAATATCTCCTGCTTCTACTTCTTCTATTGGATTTTGTTTATTTGCATGCATTTGCAACAAACGAGAAATACGTTCTTTATTTCCTGTTCTCATATTGATAATATAAGAACCTTTGTCCAAACGACCAGAATACACACGCATAAAGCAAAGTCTTCCTACAAATGGGTCTGTAGCAATTTTAAATGCTAATGCCGTAAATGGTTGGTCAGATTTTGGCTCACGTACTTCTTCTTTTTCTGTATCAGGATTTGTACCAATAATTGGTGGCAAATCTAAAGGACAAGGCAAATAAGAAATAACTGCATCAAGCATAGCTTGTACACCTTTATTTTTGAAAGCCGAACCACACATAACAGGGAAAAATGCCATTGCAATAGTTCCTTTGCGAAGTGCTGCATGAATTTCTGACTGTGTAATAGAAGATGGGTCATCAAAATATTTTTGCATCAACACATCATCTACATCTGCCAAAGATTCTAACAAGTTATTTCTCCATTCTTCAGCTTCAGCTTGCACATCAGCAGGGATTGGAACAACTTTGTAGGTTTTTCCTTGGTCATCTTCATTCCAGATGATGCCTTCCATTGTAATCAAGTCGACAACACCTTTAAAACCTTTTTCTGCACCAATTGGTACTTGTAATGGAACAGGTTTTGCACCGATTTTTTCTTTAATTTCTCTTACTGCTTTGAAAAAATCTGCCCCATCTCTGTCCATTTTATTTACAAATACTACACGTGGCACGTTATATTTGTCTGCTTGTCTCCAAACAGTTTCTGATTGAGGTTGTACACCTGCCACTGCACACAATAACATTACTGCACCGTCCAATACACGCAAAGACCTTTCCACTTCCACCGTAAAATCTACGTGTCCTGGAGTATCAATTACGTTAATTTGGTAAGCCTTTGTTTGTGCAATTTTTTCGCCTTGCACAGTAGGGAAATTCCAGTTAGTAGTAATAGCTGCTGCGGTAATGGTGATACCTCTTTCTTGTTCTTGCTCCATCCAGTCGGTAGTTGCTGCACCGTCATGCACCTCGCCTATTTTGTGCGACATACCTGTATAGTACAAAACTCGTTCTGTTGTTGTTGTTTTACCAGCATCGATGTGAGCCATGATGCCGATATTTCTCAAAAATTTTAAATCTTTTGCCACAGTTGTAAGCCTTTAAAAATTAGAATTTGAAATGAGAGAATGCTTTGTTTGCTTCTGCCATTCTATGCGTATCGTCTTTCTTCTTTACAGAAGCCCCTTCCCCTTTCGCTGCTGCGATAATTTCGCCTGCCAATTTCTCTGTCATTGTTTTTTCACTGCGTTTGCGAGTGTAGGTTATCATCCATTTGATACCCAATGCAGTTTTTCTTTCTGGTCTTACTTCGGTAGGAACTTGGAAAGTAGCACCGCCAACTCTCCGACTTCTAACCTCAACGGAAGGCATTACGTTATTCAACGCCTTTCTCCAAACTTCAAGGCCGCTAACTACTTCGCCGCCTTTACTCAATCTTTGTTCTATCAATGCTACTGCATCATAGAAAATACTGTAGGCAATACTTTTTTTGCCATCATACATTAAGCTATTCACGAATTTTGTTACCAAAGTGTCGTTAAACTTAGGGTCTGGCAAAACGTACCGTTTTTTAGGTTTCGCTTTTCTCATTTTTTTAGTTAAATAAATAGAATTGAATATCCCACTTTATAGCTATAGGAAATATGAAAATAAAGCTATAAGCATATTCAGCATATAATTTGGGCTTGCAAAGGTAAAAATATTTTTATGGAAAAGAAAATATAATTTATTTTTTTTGTAAAAAAAGATTTCTTTACTATAAATTCCTATACTATTGCAAAAAATAGCTAATTTCTAAACATATTTTTATAGCAATACGTTTGGAATATTATATTTAACGTGAACTACGGATACCGTATATTCGCCTTTAGGCGAATGAGTCTGGTAAATTGAAAGAAAAATAGTAATTATTTCTCAAAATTTGTGAATTTATAACCAAGTTCGTTTTTATCCTTACATTTCATTCGCCTAAAGGCGAATATACGGTTGCTACGCAACTTATTTATTATATATTTTACTTGTAACTTCTTGATTATCAATAAAGTAATCCGTAGTTCACGTTATTTACCAAAGTTGGAATCTATACTTTGAATGGATAGGATTACCGAAAATTGTATTGTCATTCTGAACTTGCAAAGAATCTGGCTTAATTACGTCAAAAACTCAATAATTTCAGATTCTTCGCTACGCTTAGAATGACAAAAATGGTTTTGTAAGCTGAAGTTTTACTAAAATTAGCCTTAAGATATATTCAAAAATCAAAAAATGACAAAAAATACAAATCTATTTCAAAGCAAAGAACAACAAATATTTTTTGTACTTGCTGGTCTTTTTCTAACAAGTGCTATTGTTGCCGAAATTATTGGCTCTAAAATTTTCTCTTTGGAAACTTTTTTGGGCATTGCCCCCGCACAAATTAATATTATCGAAGGTTTTACGATTGACTTTAATATGAGTGTTGGCGTATTGATTTGGCCTATTGTATTTATTGTTTCGGATATTGTGAATGAGTTTTTTGGCAAAGTTGGGGTGCAACGCATTACTTTTATGGCAATGGGCTTAATTGTTTATGCCTTTGTGGTTATTTATTTGGCTACAGGCTTGCCTCCTGCACCATTTTGGATAGAAGTTAATAAAGTTAGCCCGCAAAATAACAATTTTGATATAAATTTTGCTTACACTACTGTTTTTAGTCAAGGACTGAATATTATTATAGCTTCGATTACAGCTTTTTTAATTGGGCAGTTAGTAGATGCGTATATTTTTCATTGGTTTCGCAAACTTACCAACAATAAACAAAAATGGATACGTGCCACAGGTTCTACCATTATTTCTCAATTAATAGATAGTTTTGTGGTTTTATTTTTGGCTTTTTATGTCTTAGGAAATTGGACTTTTTCGCAAGTATTTGCAGTTGGTATTGTGCAATACAGTTATAAATTATTGGTAGCTATTGGAATGACACCTGTAATTTACTTGTCTAATTACTTGATTCGCAATTATTTAGGAAAAGAGAAAACAGAAGAAATGATAAAAAATATTATGGAATAAAAATAAATTTCTGTAGTGCCATTACACTACAGAAATTTACCAAACTTACAAGACAATAAAACTATTGAAACAATAGATACATTAAAAATTAACGGTTACGGTCTGTGTACGGAATGTAACTGTTGCTACTCTATCACAAGTTCCATCGCCATAATCTATCGTAATCTTATCGGTAGCTACTACAGGGGTTATTTCTAATTTGCCCGAAATAGGTGGCGTAGTTGCACAAGATGATTTCACTAAAATTGGCGTTGCAATATTGGTAGAAAAGGCATTTCCTCTACGTCCTATACCTGTAGATTGTCCTTTCAAGGTATATTCCCAAGAGCCTGTAAGCAAATTCACTGTTCCGTTTGCTTTGTAGTTGCTACTTTCTGTCAAGGTAGTTTGGTCGGTAAATGTCAATTTACGATTTGTTACAATAATATCACGCAAAGAATTTACAACATTATTATTGAGTGAAATTTTTACTACATCTACTCGTACTCCTTCTACTTTTATGTCATTTACATAATAGTTTTCTTGCGTGGTAGTAGTTTTGTGGTCTGGAGTTCGTGGTTCTCCTTCGGTAAAACGAATAAAAATTTTGCCTCTGCGTTTTTTATTATCCGTACACATTACATTCGTTGTACCAAAATCAATGGTTAAAGTTCTTGTAAGAATACTGTAAGAGGTTTGTCCTGCCCCTAACCAAGTGCCTTCTACTCTACCACCTGCTGATTTTGGGTCTATTTTTGCTGCATAATCATTGATAGAAGTATGGTCGTCTTCGAAGTCCGAGCTTATATTTCGTTCTTCTACGGCTTGTTGCGTAGAACTATCCAAACTATTTGGGCTTGTTTCGTCTTTTTTACAGCTAAATGTTGCAAAAGAAAGTATTGCAAGCAAGCATAAATTTTTCAAAGATTTTTTCATATTTTTTTGTTTTTAGGAATAAGAAAAATTAAAATATTTGTTTAGGAAAATTGGTTTTTATATATGAATTTACGCATAAAAAATTGCAATCGCAAGCAAAACCATTTTTTTGACAATTCATTAACAAAAGCTACTCCGAAAAATTTGTTTTCGAAAACCCAAAAACTATTTACTAAATAATTAGTTTGCTAAAAATAATTTTGTACCTTTGCACCCGATTTAATCATCTTACAAGACTTCCGAAGTAAAATGATAGAGGCGACAGAACATATTTTAAGAAATAAATAATTCTCAATTTTTGCATACATCACATACGTTTAGACCAATATTGGTTCTTCAGCCCTCGTTAGCCTCACAGCTAATTAGCTGCCCGATGCAAAAGCCCCGTCCAGAAAATTTGGAAGTCTATGTTACTACCAATATTTATTATGACAAATTTAAGATTTGACGAACTTGCTTTATCCGATGAGGTTTTAAAAGCAGTTTTGGACATGGGTTTCACTGAAGCAACCCCAATTCAATCACAAGCTATTCCTGTTGCCTTATCTGGCAGAGATTTGTTAGGACAAGCACAGACAGGTACGGGCAAAACAGCAGCTTTTGCTATTCCTGTTATCGAGAAAATAGATGTTTTGCAACGTACTACGCAAGCATTAATTTTGTGTCCAACCAGAGAATTAGCAGTACAGATTTCTAACGAAATCAAAAAATTAGCCAAATATATTCCAGATTTATTTGTAGCTACTATTTATGGTGGTGATTCTTACGAAAGACAATTTTTTCAACTCAAAAAAGGGGTGCAAATTGTAGTAGGTACACCAGGTCGTGTAATTGACCACTTGGAAAGAGGTACGTTAAAAACGGACAACATTACGATGATGGTTTTAGACGAAGCAGACGAAATGTTGAACATGGGCTTTAGAGAAGATATTGAGCATATTTTGCAACAAATGCCTCCTGAAGACCGCCAAACATTGTTGTTTTCGGCTACTATGTCGCCTGAAATTTTGCGTATTGCAAACAGATACCAAAACAAACCTGAACAAGTACGCATTGCAAAAACAGAAATGACAGCTGCCAATATTGAGCAGTTATATGTATCGGTAAAACAACAACAGAAAACAGAGGCAATGTGTCGTTTAATAGAATTTTACGATTTGCATTTGATGTTAGTGTTTTGCAATACAAAAATTCAAGTAGATACTTTGGTAGATGATATGCAAAAACGTGGCTTAAATGCTGAAGGTTTGCACGGAGATATGAAACAAGCACAACGCAATATGGTTATGGGACGTTTTCGTAGCTCTACCGTAAATATTTTGGTAGCTACAGACGTTGCAGCAAGAGGTATTGATGTTACAGGCGTAGATGCAGTATTTAATTATGATTTGCCACAAGATTTTGAATATTATGTACATAGAATTGGACGGACTGGTCGTGCTGGCAAAAAAGGTATTTCATTTACCTTAACTACAGGCAAAGAAAAAGGACGTTTAATGGATATTGAAAGATTTACAAAATCTAAAATCAATAAAATTCAAGTTCCTGATGTTGCAAGTATTTTGGAAAGAAGACAAGAATTGTTTGTCGAAAAAGTAAAATTAGAAGCAGCAGGTGGAAGTTTGGGACAATATGATGCAATATTAGAAAAATTAGAAGCCGAAAATATCGAGCCGAAAAAAGTATTAGCAGCTTTAATGCGTCTATATTTAGGAGATTTGCAAAGCAATTTGACAGATATGGATTTCACCGAAGAACGTAGCAGCAGCCGTTATGAACGTAACGAAAAAAGTGGCGACCGTTATGGCGACAGAAACCGCAACAGTAGAGGTGGAGATAGAGAAAACTCAAGAGACAGAGAAAACTCCAGAGATAGAGGCGACAGAAATTCCTACGGCAACAAAGACAAAGGAAGAGAAAGATATAGCCGTCCTGATAGCGAAAAAATGGTACGTTTATTTGTAGGAGTTGGCAAAAAACAAAACATAGGTAAATCGGATATTGTAGGTGCTTTTGCAGCAAAAACAGGAATGTCTGGTAGGTCTATTGGAGATATTGAAATTATGGAAAACTTTTCTTTTGTAGAAGTTCCAGAACGTGAAGCAAAAAGTATTGTTAGCGTAATGAACCAAAATGCAATAAAAGGAAAGAAAACCACAGTAGAAATAGCAAAATAATGATGCTACATCATTCCTAAGTTTAGAGAGGAATGATAATTAGCTAATCAATTTTACAATTATTACCTAAAATACCTTTTATCCGCAACTGTTTTAAATCTGTTTTTAAAATATTTGCGGATATTTTTTATAAATAATAACCAAGAAAATGAGTCTATTAGTTGTTGGTTCTGTAGCTTTTGATGCTATTGAAACCCCTTTCGGAAAAACCGATAAAATCGTAGGCGGTGCTGCAAGTTATATTTCTTTGGCAGCCTCTTATTTTACCAAGAACGTAAATCTTGTAGCAGTAGTTGGCGGAGATTTTCCAAAATCAGCTATCGAAACCTTGCAAAAACATGGCGTAAATACTGAAGGTTTACAAATCAAAGAAAATGAAAAATCTTTCTTTTGGTCTGGAAAATATCGCAATGATATGAACTCAAGAGATACTTTGGTAACAGAATTGAATGTTTTGGGAACATTTGACCCAATTATTCCCGATTCTTACCAAAATTGTTCGTACTTAATGTTGGGAAATCTTGCACCCGCAGTACAACAAACGGTATTAAACCGACTAACAAAACGTCCAAAATTAGTTGTGATGGATACCATGAATTTTTGGATGGATATTGCTTGGGAAGATTTAATGAAAACTTTGCAAATGGTAGATGTACTTTGTATCAATGACGAAGAAGCAAGACAACTTACCAAAGAATATTCTTTGCGAAAAGCAGCAAAAAAAATTCATGCAATGGGACCTAAATATGTTATTATCAAAAAAGGAGAACATGGAGCTTTATTATTTGGAGAAGGTCGTATTTTTGCTGCACCAGCTTTGCCTTTAGAAGAAGTTTTTGACCCTACAGGAGCAGGAGATACCTTTGCAGCAGGCTTTATTGGATATTTGGCTAAAAAAGATAGCACCTCATTTGATGATATGAAAGAAGCACTTATTTATGGCTCGGCATTGGCTTCGTTTTGTGTAGAAAAATTTGGTTGGGAAAAATTGTTGGAACTTTCAGACGCAGCAGTTGCCGAAAGAGTACAAGAATTTGTAACCTTGACAAAATTTGAAGTATAAAAAACTAAGTGGCAGTAAGTTTAAGTATCCAAACTTACTGCCACTTGCTTAGAATTAATTTTGATTTTGTAGTGTTTTTCTCTACTTTTGCACTTCATCTTGATGTAAGTATATGAAAAAAATAGCTATTTTGAGTGTATTGCTAAGCCTATATGCTTGCAAATCCGAAACTCCAAAAGAAAATACCACACAGTCCCCTCCTATTATGCAAAAAAGTCCAGAATTTAATGCAGATTCGGCATACTTTTTTGTAGAAAAACAAGTAAGTTTTGGTAAACGTATTCCAAATACCCCTGCACATATTGCTTGTGGCAATTACTTTGTTAGTTATCTAAAAAATATAGGTTGGTCTGTAACCGAACAACTTTTTGATGCAACGGCATTTGATGGCAAAATTCTCAAATCTCGTAATATTATTGCATCGTGGAAACCCGAAAATAAAACTCGTATTTTGTTGGCGGCACATTGGGATACAAGACCTTTTGCTGACCAAGAAAAAGACGAAAAACTAAAAACACAAGCCATTGACGGTGCAAATGACGGAGGTAGTGGCGTAGGTATTCTGCTCGAAATAGCACGGACTATTGCAAATACGCCAAACATTAGTAGCAAAGTAGGCATAGATATTATTTT
>JBIKRY010000407.1:0-3335 GCA_044348925.1 Bernardetiaceae bacterium | reverse complement strand
GTGCGAAATTTTCACAGGATTTGAAGAAAAAATATAGTTCTGCTATAAAATAAGGGCTTTTTTAGGGATAAAACTTTTGGACATAAAATATTAACTTGCTTTAAATCATAGAAATATCAAAAATTGATCATTGAATTGCCAAAGTGGGAATTGCTGAATATGAATACAACGAATAAGGTTTTGATAGGCGGAGGAATAGCTGCACTTTTAGGAGGTTTATTTTATTGGAAAGTTTACGCACCTGTGCATTACGTTTCTATTAGCTTTATTGATAAAACAATAATTAAAGGTTCTGTAAACGGAAAAGCCTTTGAATTAAATTATAATAATGGTTTAGCTGCTATGACTGAAAACCTAAATATATTTGGCGAACAAATCCAAATTAAGGTAAACAAAGCTAATGTTAGTGCTGGCGTACCTAATGACGAATTACGAATAGATTTAATTAATCGTCATAATGGAACAATGGAAATAGTTATAGGAAATGATAATAAAGGTAGTCAATATTTAGGTTTTGGGCAACAAATTAACGTAGCAAAAGTAGAGCCTATTCAATATGCTACAAAAACTATACCCGAAGACTATAAAAAAGAATTGCTAAAACCTTAACTTTTTCGTATCTTTACCTAACAAAAACCTTTAAAAAATGATAAATATTGAGATTGACCGTTTAACAAATTCCATTGTAAATGCTATTTCGGGTGATGTTTTTGATACAGAAGTTTTGCCGATAACTGCCAAAGATTTGAAAACCATTACAAAGGCAAAAGGCTGGAAATTTGATTGGAAAAAGCAAGCCAAAGAAGGCAATATTTATAAATTAGTGATTGCAGGAAATCCAAATATTATTCAAGGTTTGGTTTGTTTTAATGATAATTCCGACCATATTTATTTGTCTTTGATAGAAAATGCACCGTTTAATTTTGGTGCAAAAAAGCTATATTTAGGTGTTGCAGGTAATTTATTTGCATATAGTTGTAAAGTTTCTTTTGAGCAAGGTTATGAAGGGTTTGTGGCTTTTCACGCAAAAACAGAACTTATAGAACACTATACAACTATGTTAGGTGCAAAACGAATGGGAAATTCGCTGTTAATGTTTATTGAAACAAAGGCAGCTATGAATTTAGTAAAAAAATATTTTAAACCTTAAAAACCTTACTATTATGGGCTATATCGCAGAACCAGCAGGAGTAACTTTAACCGTTATCAATAAAGGTATGAGTGAAACAGAAAAAAAAGAATTGAGTAAAATTATTCAACAAAGCAAAAAAAGAACAAAAACGGTTCGCAAACCTTATAAAAGAGTTAATAACTAAATGGAAACTAACCTCACACAAAATACAAATTCCAGCCCTACAAACATAGTTCCGTTTGTGGTTGGTAGCGTTGTTATCGTTAGCTTTATAGGTTTGATAGTCTATTTTTCTAAGCAAGATGACAAGGCTTTAGCAAGTATGAATAGTAAAGACCAAGCCGAAGTTCGCAAAGCTCGTGCTTATTCTGCTGGTGCAGTTGGCGTGGCAAATGCCTTATTTGGCGTGGAAAAAAAACCGAAAAAACGGAAGAAATAATTATAAATTACTTTACAATTCCTAAATTTATAACTCATTGATTATCAATTAATTAAATGGCAAAATCAACTAAAAACACAAAACAAGACGAGGACTACATAGGTTGGGGTGGTGCTGCAACGGTTAATTTAATTCCTTTTGGGGGATTTATTTATTCGGCTGTGCAGTCGGACAAATTTCCAAATGCTGCGAAGTCTGCGGTAAGAATCGAGGCTTTTAAATGGGTGGCTTTGGCTGCTTTGTTTACGGTTGCTTTTGGTACAACTGCGGTGGCGGTGAGTAAACAGTAAAATTTATACGCTTGTCAAGGTCTATCGACCCTTGCCAACGTAAAAAATTATTTTGAAAAACAAACAAACGACTTACTACATAATATTATTATGAAAAATTTGCTACTTTATTTAGGATTTGGTTTAGGTGTTTTTGCTATTTACAATCACGTAAAAAAGCAAAATTACCCGAATATTTACTATGTGGGAAAATTACCAAATAATTTTAATGCACAAACTATTGCACCTTTTGGCATTTGGATAAAGGAAAGTGAAAAAGATAATCAAAATTTATTGCTGCATGAATTGGTACATTGGAAACAATACCAAGATAAAGGATTACTGCAATTTTATTATGATTATTTTACGCAAATAGCAAAATACGGTTATGATAATGCACCAATGGAAATAGAAGCAAGAGCAAACGAAGTTCCTTTTTGTCAAACTAACTATACGGAATGTGTGCAAAATGGCACTGCAAAAACAGTTTTTAACCCTAATTTTAGGAATTAAAGCCAATGTTTCGTATCTTTACCTAACAAAAACCCCTTAAAAATATGGCACGTATTGAGAAAAAAAGTAGTGAAAGAAAAGCTAAAAAAGCAGTTTATAAAACTGTTGAGGAATTGCAAAAACTGTATCCTGATAGCTGGGTGTTGTTAGAAAATCCTGTTTCTAACAAAAAAAATACACTTTTTGTAGGTGGAATATTCCACTACAAGCACAAAGTTCGCAGCAAAGTTTTTGAGAAAGCTACTCAATTAGGCTTACAAAGAATTTCTGTTATTTATACAGGAGGTAAATTAGATGACGTAAACTTTATGCCATTTATTGTATGAAAAAGTATGATTTTAATCTTTTGAGAAATAAAATATTTTTTAAAGGAGTTGTTTATGGCACAAAAGACTATGAATGTAAAAATATTCTTCTTGATACAGGGGCAGTGGTTACGATTTTGCACCAAGACATAGCAAGTTATTTAGGCTATGATTTGTCTTCAAAAAAGACTACTAAAATTATCAATTTGCAAACTCCTAACGGTGCTATGCAAGCCAAAATTATTAAATTAGATAGGTTTGAGTTATTAGGTTTGGATTTGCGAAATGTAGAAATAGCTGTTTTGCCTTTTAAGCCCATGTTTGCGGTAGATATTTTGCTCGGAATGGATTATTTGAGTAATTACATAGATAAGTTTACACTTGATTTGCCTAACAAACAAATTACAATTTATTGAAAACAACAACTAAATGGAAACTAACCTCACACAAAATACAAATTCCAGCCCTACAAACATAGTTCCGTTTGTGGTTGGTGGCGTTGTTATCATTAGCTTTATAGGTTTGATAGTCTATTTTTCTAAGCAAGATGACAAGGCTTTAGCAAGTATGAATAGTAAAGACCAAGCCGAAGTTCGCAAAGCTCGTGCTTATTCTGCTGGTGCAGTTGGCGTGGCAAATGCCTTATTTGGCGTGGAAAAAAAACCGAAAAAACGGAA